>NZ_JBHXNP010000126.1:0-25233 GCF_042719495.1 Streptomyces sp. NPDC058525 | reverse complement strand
CCGGCGATGCGCCTCAGAGACAGCTCCGGTGGCGCGGCGTCCGGCGGCGCACCCTCCGGCGGCGCACCCTCCGGCGGCGCACCCTCCGGCGGCGCACCCTCCGGCGGCGCGGCGTCCGGCGGCGCGGCGTCCGGCGGCGCGGCGTCCGGCGGCGCGGCGTCCGGCGCGGCGTCCGGCGCGGCGTCCTCCGGCGGCTCGTCTGCCGGGCGGCAGGCCGGTGTGCCGGGCGGTGTGCAGGCCGGTGTGCCGGGCGGTGTGCCGGGCGGTGTGCCGGGCGACTGGGACGGCGGCTGGCGCATGACGTCGGCGCCCCGGCTGACCGTGTCGCGCGCGCCGCTGGGCGTCAGCGACGGGCTGGCCTTCCGGTCCGGCCTGGCCGCGTGGCGCGATCCGTCGTTCGACACCGGGCTCGCCCACGCCGTGCTGCCGTCGGCCCCGGCCGGCCTCGTGCGCGGGGTCGCCCGCCCCACCACCGCACGCCCCACCCCGGCCTCCGCCTCCAACGGCGGCCCGCTGCTGCTGCGCGCCCTGCGCCACCCGTCCGAGCCGGAACCCACGGCCGGGGCCGGCTCGCAGGCACAGCTCACCCACGTACGAACCACGGCTCCGACCACCCCCCGCGAGCCCGCCACCGCACCGAAGCCCGACACCCCGCAGATCTCCCGCCGCACCCGCCCGGGCGCCACCTCACCGGGCACCTCGCCGTCCGGCTCGACCTCGTCCGGCTCCGGATCGCCCGGCGCTACGTCGACGCGCACCGGCTCGTCGCCCGGCTCGTCCCCGTCCGGGACCCGTTCGTCCAGCGGGCCGTCGCCCCGCACCGGCTCGTCGTCCGGCTCGGCCTCTTCCGGCTCCGGATCGCCCGGCGGGACGTCGTCCCGCACCGGCTCGTCATCCGGCTCGGCTTCTTCCGACTCCGCCTCCCCCGGGACCCGTTCATCCGGCGGGACGTCGTCGCGCACCGGCTCGTCGTCCGGCTCGTCCCCGTCCGGGACCCGTTCGTCCGGCGGGCCGTCGTCCCGCACCGGCTCGTCGCCCGGTTCCGCCTCGTCCGGTTCCGTCTCGTCCGGGACCCGTTCGCCCGGCGGGACGTCGTCGCGCACCGGCTCGTCGTCCGGCTCGACCTCGTCCGGTTCCGTCTCGCCCGGGACCCGTTCATCCGGCGGGACATCGTCCCGCAGCAGCTCGTCGTCCGGCTCGACCTCGTCCGGTTCCGTCTCGCCCGGGACCCGTTCATCCGGCGGGACATCGTCCCGCAGCAGCTCGTCGTCCGGCTCGACCTCGTCCGACTCCGCCTCCCCCGGGACCCGTTCGTCCGGCGGGCTGTCGCCTCGCACCGGCTCGTCGCCCGGGTCCGCCTCTGCCGGGGATCGTTCATCCAGCTCTCCCGCGTCCGGCGGGCCGTCGGCCGGCCGCGCTGCCTCCGGCGCTGGGTCGTCCGGGCCCGCCTCATCCGGCTCCCCTTCCTCCGGTGCTACGCCGTCCCGTGCCGCCTCGACCGGTCCGAGTGCCGCGGCTCCGCAGGGCCCGGTCCCGGGTGCGGCCGCGTCGGCCTCCCCGTCCGCTCCGGGGCCCGTCGTCGCGCGTGCCACCGCGCCCGGCGGCCCGCGGGAGGGCCGGTCGGGCGGTGGGGCGCCCGAAAGCCGTGGGCTGACGTCCACGCACGCCCCGGCCGTGCTCGGCTCCCCCGCTCCCGCCGTGCAGCGGGCGGCGGCCGCACCCGGCCGTGCGGCGACGCCGCCGAGCTTCCCGCTGGTCCGCCGGATCGCCGTGGTCCCTGGTGCGACCGCCGAAGGCGCCCCGCCGGCCCGCGCGGCATCCGCCGGGCCCGCCGCGAAGACTCCGTCGGGCCCGCCCGTCCAGCGGGCGGCCGCGAACCCCACCGCATCCGGCTCCGGCTCCGCCCCCGAGGCCCCCCAGGCTGCCGGCACCCCCTCGCCCCGCGCCGAGGCCGTGCACACGGCGGTCCGGCCGCGCCCGGTCGGCCGTACGCTGACCGTGGCCCGGGTGCCCGCCGCACCCAGGCGCCGCGTGTCCGTCGTACGTGCCACGCACGCGCCGGTCACGAACACGGCCGGCTCGGACACCCCCGTGCAGCGTGCGGAAAGCCGTGCACCGCTCGGCACCCCGTCGGCGGAACTCCCGGGCACGGCCACCCCGTCGGCCGGCTCCGCGCCGACACCCGGCTCGGCCCCGGCCGCCGCTCCGGCGATGCCCATGGTCCAGCGCCAGGCGGAACCCGCGGCCGACGGCCCGGCCCCGGCCGACGCCAAGACCCCCGTACAGCGCGAACTGCCCTCCACCGCAGTGCCGTCGGCCCGCTCCACAGCGGCGACCGGATCCGTACCCACCCCCGGGATGCCGATCGTGCAGCGCCAGGCGGAGTCCGCGGCCGACGGCGCGACCCCCGTACAACGTGCGCAGACCCGCGCCCCCCTCGGCGCACCCCTCACCGAACTGCCCGCCACCGCAGTGCCGTCGGCCCGCTCCACAGCGGCGACCGGATCCGTACCCACCCCCGGGATGCCGATCGTCCAGCGTCAGGCAGAACCCACCCCCGACGCCCCGGCCCCGGCCCCGGCCCCGGCCCCGACCCCGGAACGCTCCGCTCCGCGCATGCGCAGCGGGCTGGGAGCGCCGCTGCCCGCGCTGCCGCCGAGCGCCGCGCCGCCGCTGTCCCCCTCGTCCCCGTCCCGCGCCGCGCGGCCCGGCTTCCCCGCCGACGTCCAGCGCGCGCCCGCGCCCTCGTCCGTCCACGCCCCCCTGCTGGGCGCGGGCGACGCGCAGAGCCCTGCCCCCGCACGGGCCGCCGCGGCTCCCGCGTCCGGCGGCCCGGCCGGCGCTCCCCCGCTCGTGCAGCGGGCCGCCGCCTCGCCGGACCTCCCGGCCCCGGCCGGGCCCGGCGCCCCCGCCACGTCCCGGCGCCCCGGCGGGTCCTCGCCGGCCCGCCGTACCGGCGGCCCGGTCCCGCTGGTCGTCGCCCGGCGCGTCACCGACCCGAGCGGAGCCCCGCGCCCCGACCGCGACGCGGCCGTGCCCGTGCCCCGTACCCTTCAGCTCCTGTCGGCGCGGCCGCTGCCCCTCGACACCCGTGACATGGGGAGCGCGGCCGCCCCCGCTCCCCGTCCGGCGGGCCGGCCCGTGGTCGCGGCGCGCTGGCCTTCCCCGTCCGCCGCGCCGCAGCAGGTCCAGCGCGCCGCCGACGGGCCGCGGCCGACGACCGCGCCGGCACCCGCCTCCGCCGCTCCGGGCCACGGCCCCCGGCCCGTGCACGCCGTGCGTCCGGGACCCGCCCACCTCCCGGCCGCGCCCCTGCCGGTGACCGGTGCGCACGCGGCGCCGCTCGTGGTCCAGCCGTCCGCGGTGGCCTCGTCGTCGGCGCAGCCCGTCCCGGTGGTGCGGCCCAGGGCTCCGGCCCCCGCAGGCCCCCCGCCCGTCCCCGGCCCCGCGCTCCCGCCGGGCACGCCGCCGGTGCAACGCGACACGGGCGGCGGCCGGAGCGCTCCCGGCCCGGTCAGCGTCCAGACCGCCCCGCCCGCACCCCGCGGCGGCAACAGCCGCCCGGCCACGACCACGGGCAAGACGACGGGCAAGACGACGGGCTCCACCGCCTCGGGCCGCCACGAGCGTTCGGGCGCGGCCGCGTCCCAGGTCCCCGACGCCGACCTGGACGATCTGGCCCGCCGGCTGCTCGATCCGGTCGCCCGCCTGCTGCGCACCGAGCTGCGGCGCGGCCGGGAACGCGCCGGCCGGCCCTTCGACGGACGCCGCTGAGCGCGCCGCGCACACGTACGAACGAGAAACGGACGACGGACCGATGACGGACAACATCTTCGCGACCAGCGTGTTCTTCCGGCTGGCGATCGGCGGCAACGACCTGGGCGCCTTCCACACCTGCTCCGGCATGGGCGCCGAGGTCGAGATGGAGAGCTACGCCGAGGGCGGCAACAACGGCTTCACCTGGCAGCTCCCGGGCCGCGTGACCTGGTCGAACATCACCCTCACCCGGCCCGTCACCGCCGACACCGCGAAGATCGGCCGCTGGCTGGACGAGACGCTGCGCCGGGTCGAGCCGAAGGACGGCGAGATCGTGGCGCTGCGGCCCGACCTGAGCCGGATCATCAGCTGGCAGGTGTTCGGGATCGTCCCGGTCCGGTGGCAGGGCCCGTCCTTCGACCCCGCCAACTCGGCCGCCGCGGTGGAGACGTTGGAGATCGCCCACGCGGGCCTGCTGCCCTCCTGACGGCCCCGGCCCCGGCCCCGACCCCGGCCCCCTCCTGACCGCCCGCGCCGCCCACCCCCCGTCCGTCCTCTTCGCCGCCCCCGCTCCGGAAGGGAGCCCACGCCATGGCCTCATCGGCACGCGCCAGCCGCGCCAGGGCCCAGCTCACCCTCAAAGAGCCCCCCACCTCGGTCGGCGCCAAGCCGGGCGGGACGATCGCGAAGCTCGACCTCCAGTTCAACCCCTCGACCCTGCAACTGGGCAAGACCACCGAATGGCGGCGGTCCCCGTCCCGGATGGCCGGCCAGTCGGCGCTGCCCGAGTTCGTGGGCAGCGGTCCGCGCACCCTGAGCCTGGACGTGTTCCTCGACGCCACCGCCACCCACGACAACTCGGTGGAGCAGGCGGTGGAGAAGCTGATGAAGGCCTGCGTGCCGACCCCGGCCAGCCTCGGCCGCAAGAAGCCGGCGAGCCCCTGGGTGCGCTTCGAGTGGGGCAGCGCACGTACGACCTCGTTCGACGGGGTCCTGTCGAACCTGTCGGTGTCGTACACGCTCTTCGACGTGGACGGCAAGCCGCTGCGGGCCACCTGCTCGCTGTCCATCGAGGAGGCGAGCGTCGACCCGCCGGGCCAGAACCCGACCTCCGGCTCACGCACCGCCCGCAGCACGCACATCGTGGTGGCGGGCGACAGCCTGGCGATGCTGGCCTGGCGCGAGTACGGGGACGCGACGGCCTGGCGGGCCATCGCGGAGGCCAACGGCATCGACGACCCGATGGCGCTGGTCCCCGGCACCGAGCTCGTGGTGCCGGGCGTACAGGACGAAGACGGCGGCGAGGAGCAGCGGTGAGCGGATCCGAACCAGGGGGACGGTCGTTCGCGGCCGACCCGATCGTGGAGGCACCCGGCGAACTGCCGCCGGTGTGGGCCGCGCAGCTGGTGAGCTGTGTGGTCGACGAGAACGTGGGCCTGCCCGACACCGCGGTGCTCACCTACCGCGACCCCGACCACGAGTTCCTGCGCGCCACCGGCATCACCATCGGCTCCCCGCTGCGGGTGTCGGTGACGACGGTGAAGGGGCAGGCCCGGGAGCGGCTGTTCAACGGCGAGGTCACGGCCCTGGAGATCGACCGGGACCGCACCGGCTCGTTCACCGTCGTACGCGCCTACTCCAAGGCGCACCGCCTCCAGCGCGGCCGCAAGGTCGTGGCGTACCGCAACATGACGGCCGCCGCCATCGTCCGCAAGGTCGCCGCCGGCGCCGGGCTGGCCGTCGGGAAGGTGGAGGCCGCGCCGGTGACGTACAAGCAGCTGTCGCAGGCGAACGTCTCCGACTGGGACTTCCTGCAGTTCCTCGCGGGCGAGAGCGGCGCGCAGGTGCGCATCGACGACAAGGGGCTGCTCCAGTTCACCCGGCCCGTGAAGGCCTCCGGTGCGCCCGCCCCGTCCACGTCGGCGACGCGCAACCCGATGGTCCTGGAGTACGGGCGCAACCTCCTCGCCCTGCGCGCCGCGCTGTCGGCCGCGGACGGCGCCTCCACGGTGCAGGTGCGCGGCTGGGACGTGACGACCAAGCGGCCGCTGATCGCCGAGCAGCCGTCCGTGGTCAGCGACACCGTCGTGCCCGGTCTCGGCCCGCAGCTCGCCGCCCGGTTCGGCAAGTCCTCCGTGGCCGTCACCGACACCCCGTACCGCACGCAGGCCGAGACGATGGCGGCCGCGAAAGCGGCGGCGGCGCAGACCAGTGCCGGTTTCGGCGAGCTGGAGGCGGTGGCCGAGGGGAATCCGCTGCTGCGGGCGGGCAAGCCGGTGGCGCTCGGCAACGTGGGGCAGGCGTTCTCCGGCCGGTACACGGCCACCGCCGTGCAGCACGTCCTGGAGCCGCACGGCGGCTACCGCACCACCGTGTGGGTCAGCGCCAGCCCGGACCGCTCCCTGACCGGCCTGGTGACCGGCGCCAACGCGCCGGGACGCGGCCCGCGCATCCCCGGTCTGGCGATCGGCGTGGTGACGGACGTGCGCGAGCCGAACGGCTCCCAACGCGGCGCGGTCCGCCTGAAGTTCCCCTGGCTCGACGACACCTACGTCACCGACTGGGTGCGCACCGTCCAGTGGGGCGGCAAGGGCGGCGGCGGCGTGGTGAGCCCCGAGGTCAACGACGAGGTCCTGGTCGGCTTCGAGCAGGGGCTCCTCGACAGCCCGTACGTCCTCGGCGGGCTCTACAACGGCGTGGACCAGCCCTCGCCGCACGACGTGCCGCTGATCGACAAGACCAGCGGCAAGGTCAACCGCCGCTCGGTGGTGTCCCGTTCGGGCCACCGCGTGGAGCTGCTGGACGCGGCCGCCCCGGGCCCCTCCGGCCTGCGGCTGGTCACCGGGGACGAGCGGCTCGAAGTACGCATGGACGACCGCCGGGACCGGATCGAGCTCACCGTGTACGCCGGCCGGGGCCGCCCCCTGACCTCGGTCCTCCTGGACAAGACCGGCATCACCCTGGACGCCGGGAAGGGCACCGTGAAGGTCTCCGGCCGGCAGGTCGACATCGACGGCACGGCCGGGGTCAGCATCGGCGGCCGGTCGGTGAAGGTGAACGGCACCGCGGACGTCACCGTCAACGGCGGCCTGCTCGCCGTACTCAAGGCCCGGCTCATCCGGATCAATTGACCCCCGCCCCCTGACTCCCGTACCCCGACCGCCTTCCCGAGGAGCACCCGATGCCAGCCGCAGCCCGTACCGGCGACCCCACCAACCACGGTGGCCGGCTCGCCACGCCGCCGCCCGGCGCCGCCGCGGCGGTCGCGACGGTGCTGATCGGCGGCCGGCCCGCCGCCGTCGTGGGCAGCCTGCACGTCTGCGTCGTCCCGCCGCACGCGGCCATGGGACCGGCCAACGTGATCATGCCCAACCCGGCCGCCGCCATCGCGGGGGCCGTGCTCATCGGCGGGCTGCCCGCTGCCCGGGCGCGCGACCAGACCGCGTGCGGCGCGATGGTCCTGACCGGCGCGCCGAACGTACTGATCGGGGGCGTGTGATGAGCGAACGGTTCATCGGACGCGGCTGGGCCTTCCCGCTGCGCGTCGGCCCGACCGGCGGGATCGCCATGGTCGAGCGGGAGCGGGAGCTGGAGGAGGCCATCCGCCTCGTGCTGGGCACCGCGCCCGGCGAGCGGCCGATGCGGCCCGAATTCGGCTGCGGCATCCACGAGTACGTCTTCGCCCCCGGCGACGGCGACACCGCCGGGCGCGTCGCCCAGCAGGTGCGCGAGGCGCTGGAGCGGTGGGAGCCCCGGATCGCGGTGGACGAGGTCGTCGTGGCCTTCGACTCCGTCGAGGCGGGCACCCTCTACATCGATGTGCACTACACGGTGCGCACCACCAACGACCGGCGCAACCTGGTCTTCCCCTTCTACACGATCCCCTCCGAGGAGGGGGCCGAGGAAATGGTCGCGGACTGATGGCCCTGCCCTCCCCCAACCTGGACGACCGACGGTTCCAGCAGCTCGTCGACGAGGCGAAGCGGTACGTGCAGCAGCGCGCCCCGGAGTGGACCGACCACAACGTCTCCGACCCGGGCGTCACCCTGATCGAGACGTTCGCCTACCTCGTCGACCAGCTGCTGTACCGGCTGAACCGGGTCCCGGACAAGAACTACCTGGTGTTCCTCGACCTGTTGGGCATCCAGCTGTACCCGCCGTCGGCCGCCCTCGCCGACGTCGACTTCTGGCTGTCAGCTCCGCAGCCCGACACGGTGACCCTGCCCGCGGGCACCGAGGTGACCACCGCGGCCGGCGAGACCGAGGAGGCCGTGGTCTTCGCCACCACCGAAGATCTGCGCATCGTGCCCAGCGAGCTGACGCGCCTGGTCACCGCGCCCCGCACCGGTGACCTGACCGACCGGACCGGCGCGCTCGCCGAGGGCCGCGACATCCCGTGCTTCCAGGCCACGCCCGAGCCCGGCGACGCGCTGCTGTTCGGCCTGCCGACCGCCGTACCGCGCTGCGTGGTCGCGGTGCGCCTCGACAGCCGCGTCGAGGGCGTCGGCGTAGACCCGCGCCAGCCCCCGCTGGTGTGGGAGGCCTGGGACGGCGGCCGGTGGCAGCGCTGCGAGACCGACTCCGACAGCACCGGCGGCCTGAACCGGCCCGGCGAGGTCATCGTGTACGTGCCCGCCGGGCACGCCGCCTCGCTGATCAGCGGCACCCGCGCGGGCTGGCTGCGCTGCCGGGTCACCGAACCGGAGCCCGGCCAGCCGTTCTACTCGGAGTCGCCGACCGTGCGCGAGGCCTCCGTCTTCACCGTCGGCGGCACGATGACCGTCGAGCACGCCGAGCGCGTGGCCGACGTACCGCTCGGCGCGTCCGAGGGGGTGGCGGGGCAGACCTTCCGGCTCGGCCGCCCGCCCGTACTGCTCGACGGGGAGCCCCCGGTCGTGGAGGTGTCCTCCCCCGAGGGCTGGCAGCGCTGGGACGTGGTGGACCACTTCGGCCGCTCGCGGCCCGAGGACCGGCACGTGCGCGTCGACGCCACCACCGGCGAGTTCACGTTTCCGCCGGTGCTCCGCGAGGCCGACGGCACCCTGCGCCCCTGCGGCGCCGTACCGCCCAAGGGCTCGCAGGTCCGCGTGGCCCGCTACCGCACCGGGGGCGGCCCCGCGGGCAACGTCTCGCGCGGGGCCATCTCCGTACTGCGCAGCTCCGTCCCGTACGTCGCCCGCGTCGCCAACCGGGAGGCGGCGCGCGGCGGTGTCGCCGGGGAGACGATCGACAACGCCAAACTGCGGGCCCCGGAGACGCTGCGCATGCAGGAGCGCGCGGTGACCGCCGAGGACTACGAGATCATCGCCCGTCAGGCGGCGCCCTCGGTGCGCCGGGTCCGCTGCCTGCCCGACCGGGACGGCGGCGGGGGCCCAGGCGCGGTACGGGTCCTGGTCGTACCGGACGCGGTGGCCGACGAGGGCGACGACCGGCTCCGCTTCGAGCAGCTGATCCCCTCCGACCAGGTGCTCACCGCCATCACCCGCACCCTCGACGAACGCCGCCTGATCGGCACCCGCCTCGTCGTGGAACCGCCCGTCTACCAGGGCGTCACCGTCGTCGCCCGGCTGTCGGCGCCCGCCGGGGACGCCGACCGGGTGCGCGAGGCGGCTCTCGCCGCCCTGTTCCGCCACCTCAACCCGCTGCACGGCGGGCCCGACGGGGCCGGCTGGCCGTTCGGGCGGCCCGTGCAGTACGGCGAGGTGTTCGGCGTACTGCAACGCGCCATCGGGGACGTCCTGGTGGAGGAGATACGGATGTTCGCCGCCGACCCGATCACGGGCCGGCGCGGGGCCCCCGTCGACCGCATCGACCTCGGCCCGGGCGCGCTGGTCTTCTCGTACCAGCACCAGGTCGTCGTCACGTCGCCGGAGCCGGAGGTGCGCGGATGAGCCGGGCCGCCGTCCCGGGCCTGCCCAGCCGGCACCCGATCGGCGAGCAGCTGCCCGCGCTGTACGCCGACGACGACTTCGCCCAGCGGTTCACGGCGGGCCTGGACACGGTCCTGGCCCCGGTGTTCTCCGTCCTCGACAACCTGCCCGCCTACTTCGACCCCCGGCTGGCCCCGGCCGACTTCCTGCCCTGGCTGGCCACCTGGGTCGGCGGCGTCGACGACCCGCGGTGGCCGCTGGAGCTGCGCCGCGAGGCGGTGGCGCGCGCGGTGGAACTGCACCGCCGGCGCGGCACCCGGCGCGGCCTGACCGAGGCCCTGCGCCTGATCCTGGGCGTATCCGCCGAGGTCAGCGGCGACGGCGCCGCCACCTGGTCCCGCACACCCGGCACCGACCTGCCGGCCGCGCCCGCGCAGGAGGTCCTGATCCGGGTCTGGCCGCTCCACGACGGCGGCCCGGCCCATGCGGTGGACGCGGACCGCGTCCACGCCCTGATCCGCACCCTGTGCCCCGTCCACACGGTCTGCCGGGTGGAGGTCCTGCCGGGCCCGCCCGAAGGTGAGAAAAGGTGACGACCATGCGCGCGTGCCCCGTATGCGGAGCCTCCAACACCCCCACGGACGACTTCTGCACCAACTGCGGCGCCTACCTAGGCTGGTCAGACCCCACCCCCACCCCCACCCAGCCGCCCCGGGCCGGGGCAGCCCTGCCCCAGCCAGACCTGGCCGAGGCAGACACACCCCAGCCACCCCCGCCCCAGCCGGACCCAGCCCCCGCAGACCCACCCCAGCCGGGCACGCCCGAAGCAAACTCCGGCCAGGCAGGCGCGCTGCGGGCGGGCTCTGCCCAGGCAGGCCCGGCCCAAGGGGACACGCCCCGGGAGGGCACGCCCGAAGCAAGCTCCGGCCAGGCAGGCGCGGTGCGGGCAGGCTCTGCCCAGGCAGGCCCGGCCCAGACAGCCCCGACCCAGCCGGGCCCGGCCCGGTCGGGCCCGCCCGAGGGGGCCACGCCCCGGCAGGGCTCTGCCCAAGCGGGCCCGGCCCAGCAGCGCATCGCTCGGCCCGACACGGCCGGGGAGGCCACACACGGCGAGGGCACGCCCCAATCGGGCTCCGCCCAGGCAGGATCGGCCTACGCAGACGCACCCCAGCCGAGCCCGTACCCGGAGACCACCGCCCAGGCCGGCCCGGCCGGAACGGGCACGGCCCAGTCGGGCACGCCCGAGGGGGCCACGCCCCGGCAGGGCTCTGCCCAAGCGCGCCCGGCCCAGCAGGGGACCCCCGACACGGCCAGGGAGGCCACACACGGCGAGGGCACGCCCCAAGCAGGCTCCGCCCAGGCAGGCACGGCGCTTACGGGCACGCCCGGGGCAGGCCTGACTCAAGCAGATCCGACTCAGTCGGGCACGCCCGAGGGGGCCACGCCCCGGGAGGGCTCAGCCCAACAGGGCACCGTCGCCGGGGCCACGGCACGGCCAGGCCCGGCCCGGGCGGACAACGCCCAAGCAGGCCCCACCCGGGAGGGCACGGCCCAGGGCACGCCCCTAGCGACCAGCACCCGGCAGGGTACGGCCGGGGAGGACGCGTCCCGAGCGGCCACGGCACAGCCAGACTCGCCCCAAGCGGGCCCGCCCCAGGAGGGCTCGGCCCGATCAGGCCCCGCACGGGAAGGCTCGGCCCAGGGGGCCGCGCCCCGTGACGGCACGGCCCAACAGGGCACGGGTGAAGGGCCCATGGCCGGGGAGCACGCCACCCGACGGGGCGTACCCCAAGCGCGCGCAGAGCAAGCGGGCACAGCCCGGGAGGCCACCCCGCAGGCAGGCGCAACCCGGGAAGCCGCATCCTATGCGGACACCGCCCGGGACGGCGCGGCCCACGCGGGCACCGCCCGGGAAGCCGCCCAGGCGGACACCGCCCGGGGCGGCACGGGCCAAGCGGGCGCAGCCCGGGACGGCACGGGCCAAGCGGGCGCAGCCCGGGACGGCGCGGCCCAGGCGGGCACTGCCCGGGACGGCGCGGCCGAAGCGGACGCAGCCCTGGAAGCAGCGGCCGGAGGGGCCACGCCCCAACAGGGCACGCCTCGCGAAGCCACCGCACCAGCAGGCACGGTTCAGGAGGGCACGGCCCGAGAGGGCGCCCCCCGGGCAACCCCTGCCCGGGAGGGCAACACCCAAGCGGGCGTGGCCCCGGCGGGCAGCGCCCACGGGGTCACGGCCCGGGAGGGCGCCGCTCAGGGGGCGTCCCAAGAGGCCGTCACACAAGCAGGCTCTGCGTCGGCCGGCACGGCAGCGGCGGGCAGTGCCCACGCGGGTGCGGGTCACGTGGCATCGCGACCGGAAGGGGCGGCCCCGGAGGAGGGGGCTGGCTCTCGGGCGGGCGACGGGGCGGGGGCAGGCCTGCCCGCGGGCCCCGGCGCGGAGTCGTCGGCCGCACCCAACCGCGCGGGACTTCGGCAGCCCGAACCGGCCGCACCCAACTCCCCGCAATCCGGCGCGGAGTCGTCAGCCTCGCCCGACCGCGCGGGACTTCGGCTGCCCTGGTCGCGCCAGCGGACCGAACCCGCCGCACCCAACTCCCCAGAGCCCGGCGCGGAGTCGTCAGCAGCCCCCGCCCGCACCGGCCCGCGGCTGCCCTGGTCTCGGCGGCAGCCCGAACCCGCCGCACCCAACTCCCCAGAGCCCGCCGCGGAGGCGTCAGCAGCCCCCGACCGCACCGGCCCGCGGCTGCCCTGGTCTCGGCGCCAGCCCGAACCGGCCGCGCCCAACTCCCCAGAGCTCGGCGCGGAGTCGTCAGCAGCCCCCGACCGCACCGGCCCGCGGCTGCCCTGGTCTCGGCGCCAGCCCGAACCGGCCGCACCCAACTCCCCGGAGACCGGCGCGGGGTCGCCGGTGCCCTGGTGGCGTCGGCAGTTCGACGCGGCCGCGGTCGCTGTCACCGGGGTCGGCCCGGCGGAGGCCGATGCGGCAGCCGCGTCGCAGGCTCCGGCAGGCGGCGGGGAGGGTCCGGCGGGGCAGGGGGCGGGTGGGGCGCAGGCGGGGCCCGCGGCCCGGCGGTCCTCCGACCCCGGTACGGCCTCCCCGGCCCCCCGGCCTCCCACCGCCGGCCCGACGCCCACCAGCCCGACGCCCACCAGCCCGGCACCCTCCGGCCCGGCACCCTCCGGCCCCGTGCCCGTCGTTCCCGTGCCCGTCGTTCCCGGGCCCATCGCCCCAGGGCCCGTCACCCCCGGGCCCATCACCCGCGGGCCCGTCACCCCAGGGCCCGTCACCCCCGGGCCCATCGCCCCCGGCCCCGTCGCCCCGGGCGCCGCCGGCCCCGCCCCCATCCCGCCCGCGGCAGCGTCCCCGGCTCCCGTTCAGCCCGCCAAGCCCGTCGCGCCGCGGCCCGTCGTGCGGGCCGCCGTGGTGAGTGAGGACGTGGGCGGGGTGCCGTGCCCGGCCTGCGGTACGCCCAATCCGCCCGACCGCCGCTTCTGCCGCCGCTGCGCGGCTCCGCTGACGCCCGCCGCCGCGCCCGCGCCCCTGCCGTGGTGGCGCACGGTCTGGCCGCTGCGCCGCCGCATCCGCGCCGGCTCCGGCCGGCTGGTGCGCTTCCTGGTGGTCCTGGCCGTCGTACTGGCCCTGTGCGCCGGCGGCTTCCTCCTGCTGCCTGCCGGCCGCCACCTGGTCCAGGACACCCTGGACAAACTCGGCAAGGCCAAGGCGGTGACCGCCACCCGCTCCGAGGCCGGCGCCGACCTGCCCGGGCACCCGGTGGGCCACGCCACGGACGGGCTCAGCAACCGCTACTGGGCCGCGCCCGGCCCCGGCGCCTCGGTGACGTACACCTTCGGCAAACCGTTCCGCCTGGTCGCCGTGATCATCACCAACGGCGCCTCGACCTCACCGGAGGACTACGCGAAGCAGGGCCGGGCCCTTCAGATCGACATGGAGGTGACGGACCGCGACGGCGTCAAGGTCAACAAGAAGCTCACCCTGAGCGACAAGCCCGGCCCGCAGACGTTCACCACCGGCATCAGCGACGTCACCACGGTCCGCCTGACCCTCGACGCCCCCGCCGGCCTGGCCCCGGACCGCCATGTCGCCCTGGCAGAAGTGGAGTTCTTCCAGCGCAGCTGACCGGCTGGCCTGGACTCCGCCCACGGCACGCGCGAGCGCACCGCGGAGGGGGACCCGTGAACCACCTGCTCACCGTCCCCGGCCGGTCGGCCGAGCCCGCGGCTCGGACCGACCTGGCCGCCGAGAGCGCTGTACGAGCGCCGGCACCTGGAGGAGTGGGTGATCGGGAACCCGTAGGTCCTGGGCGAGTCCGTACTCGTCGTCACCTCGGAGTACGACCGCCGGGCCGACACGGACGGGCCCGGTTCCGGTGGCCGGACGGCACCCGGACCGACACCCCCACACCCCCGAAGCCCTCCTGACGGCCGAGGGCGTCCCGCTGAGCGCGGGCATCGCCGCACCGTCCGCCCGCCTGTCCGTCCCCGAGCTCCAGCGCCCGGCCGAGGACTGAGCCCACGCACCCCCCGGCGCCGGAAAACCCGACACCGACACCCGGCACCGGCACCCGACACCGGCACCCGAAGCCCGGCGCCCGAAACCCGACACCCAGCACCCAGCACCCAGCACTCCGCACCCCGCACCCCGCACCCGGTGTCTGGCAGCCTTGGCGCATGGAATCCGTACTGCTGACTCCCTGGGCCGCCGGAGACTTCTGGCTGCTGGAGCGCAAGAACGACACCGCCATGACCCGGTACCTGGGCGGGCCGGAGACGGCCGGGAAGCTGCTCGACCGGCAGCGGCGGTACGAGGCACTGAGCGCGCGGGAGCGCGCGGCCGGGCGGATGTTCCGCGTGGTGCTGGAGGACACCGGGGAGAGCGTCGGGAGCGTCGGCTTCTGGGAGCGGGAGTGGCAGGGCGAGCCGGTGTACGAGTCCGGCTGGGGCGTCCTGCCCGAGTTCCAGGGCCGGGGCCTGGCCGTGGCCGCGGTGACGGCGGTCCTGGCCTACGCCCGGACCCACGGCACGCGCGACACCGTCCACGCCTTCCCCGGCACCGACCACGCGGCCTCGAACGCGGTCTGCCGCCGGGCGGGCTTCGAATGCCTCGGCGAGGTCGCCTTCGAGTACCCGCCCGGAGTCCCCCACCCCAGCTTCGACTGGCGCTACCGGCTCGATAGCGTCACCCCCACTCCCCCTCGATGATCGAGATGAGCGAGATGAGCGAGATGGGCCGGCCGCGGCCCGCCCACACCGCCGCGACCTCGTAATTCGCAGCATCCGCCGCCCGAGCAGTGGCATGCTGACAAGGTGAACGGACCCGGCATTCAGCTCACCCTCGCCCCCGAACTGCGCCTGTTCGCCGCGCCCAGCCGGCGCGGCGAACGCGTACCGACCGCGACCGACGGCGCCTCCAGCCTCGGCCACGTCGTCGAATCGGCCGGCGTCCCGCTCACCGAAGTCGGCCGCATCCTCGTCGACGGCCGCGAGGTGCCCGTCTCCTACGTGCCCCAAGACGGCCAGTCCGTCGAGGTGTTCGGAGTCGACCGCCCCCAGCCGGTCCCCGGCGCGCCGCTGCGCTTCCTCCTCGACGTGCACCTCGGCACCCTCGCCCGCCGCCTGCGCCTGCTCGGCGTCGACGCCGCCTACGAGAACGAGGACATCGGCGACCCGGCCCTGGCCACCCGCTCCGCCGCCGAGCAGCGCGTCCTGCTCTCCCGCGACCGCGGACTGCTGCGCCGCCGCGAGATCTTCGCCGGCGCCTACGTCTACAGCGACAACCCCGACGACCAACTGCGCGACATCCTCGGCAGGTTCGCACCCGCCCTCGCACCGTGGACCCGCTGCACCGCCTGCAACGGCCCGCTCCGCGAAGCCGACAAGGAGAGCGTCGGCGACCGCCTCGAACACGGCACGCACCGCTCCTACGACGTCTTCGCCGAGTGCACCGACTGCGAGCGCGTCTACTGGCGCGGCGCCCACCACGCCCGCCTGGAGCGGATCGTCGACGAGGCGCTCCTCGAATTCGGCACCGCCGATTCGGGGACCGTCTGACACCGAGCGGCGCGACACCGAGCGGCGCGACACCGCGCCCCGGAGGCCCGCGGCTGGCAGACTGCCGAGGCATGACCGCCGCACTGGGCACAGAGGACGCGCAGCACGCAGAGGACACCATCGACGTCGTCGTGGTCGGCGCCGGGCCCACCGGGCTGCTCCTCGCCGGTGACCTCGCCGCCGCCGGACTCTCCGTCACCCTCGTCGAACGCCGCCCGCGCACCGCCGCCAACCTCACCCGCGCCTTCGCCGTGCACGCCCGCACGCTCGAACTGCTCGACGCGCGCGGCCTCGCCGACGCACTCGTCTCCACCGGCCGGCGGATCGACCGCCTGAGCCCCTTCGGAGGCATGCCCATCTCCCTTCAACGACTGCGAACCCGCTACCCGTTCGTACTCATCACCCCTCAATATGAGACAGAGAAACTGCTCGAGCGCCGCGCGCTGTCCACAGGCACGGACATCCGATATGACAGTGAGCTCATCGGACTTAACCAGGACCGGGACACCGTCACCCTCGACCTGCGGCGCACCACCGACGGCGCCCGCACCACCCTCCACGCCCGCCACGCCGTCGGCACCGACGGCGTCCGCTCCACCATCCGCACCGCCCTCGGCCTGACCTTCCCCGGCCAGGCCGTCGTCCGCTCCATGATCCTCGCCGACGTCCGGCTGACCGACCCTCCCCAGGACCTCCTCGCCGTCAACGGCAACGCCGGCGCCTTCGGCTTCCTCGTCCCCTTCGGCGACGGCTGGTACCGCGCCATCGGCTGGCACCGCGACGGCCGCGCCCAGGACGACGACCCCGTCGAACTCGACGAACTGCGCACCATCATGCGCACCGCCCTCGGCACCGACCACGGCATGCACGACGCCCGCTGGATGTCCCGCTTCCACAGCGACGAACGCCAGGTCCCCCACTACCGCTCCGGCCGCGTCTTCCTCGCCGGCGACGCCGCGCACGTCCACTCCCCCGCCGGCGGCCTCGGCATGAACACCGGCCTCCAGGACGCCGCGAACCTCTCCTGGAAGCTCGCCGCCGTCCTCCACGGCCGCGCCCCCGACCCCGAGGCGCTCCTCGACAGCTACCACCGCGAACGCCACCCCGTCGGCCGCCTCGTCCTGCGCATCAGCGGCACCCTGGTCCGCGCCGTCATGGCCACCGGCCCCCTGCGCCGCACCGCCCGCAGCCTCGGCGCCGCCGTCCTCCCGCGCGTCGGCCCCGCCCAGGACCGCGCCCTCGGCCTGGTCTCCGGCATCGGGCTCGCCTACCCGCCCCCGCCCGGAGCCCGCCGCCCCGCCGGCCGGCGCGCCCCCGACCTCGCCCTCGAACCCGGCCCGCACGGACAGCGGCTCTACGAGGCCCTGCGCGGCGGCGGCTTCGTCCTGATCACCCCGCCCGGCCGGCCCACCCCGCCCGGAGCCCCGCTCGCCCACGTCCACTGGCGCACGGCCGGACGTACCGCCGCCCGCACCGACTGCGTCCTCGTACGCCCCGACGGGTACGTCGCCTGGAGCGCGCCCCGGGCCGCCGACACCGAACTCGCGGCGGCCGTGGCCGCCTGGCTCCTGCCCGCCGCCGCTGCCGCCCGTACCGCCGGCCCCGGTCAGAAGGCGTAGGCGTCGCCGGTGTCCAGCGCCAGCACCACGTGCTCGTCGTTGGCGTGGTTCCGGTCCGTCGCACCGCCGTTCCACCAGGTGTCGACCCGCACCACCACCTCCGGCGCCCGCTCCCGCAGCTCCAGCAGCAGCCCGATGTGCCGGCCGCGCCCCCGCAACGGCAGCGGCCCGGTCTCGCACACCACCTCCCGCGGCCCGACCCGCGCGCAGCCCTCCGACAGCTCCTGCCGGTCCGCCAGATCGGCCGAGAGCCGCACCCGCACCGTCGTATTGGGCAGCGCCGAAGGCCCCTCGTTCTGCGGGACCAGCCAGATCCGCAGCCGGCCGTGGGCCAGGGACACCCGCCCGTGGTACGCCACGTCGGCCTCCGGCCCCGCCCCCACCGACCCCGCGTCCACCGGGGCCGCGCCCGCGGGCACCGCCCCACCGAACGCCAGCAGCCCTGCCAGCACCACACTCCGTACGGCAACACGGCGCATCGCCACCACCTCCACGCGCGGACGCTAGCCACCACCCGGCCCAACCGGTCGGACCATCACACGAATGAGGGCGGGCCGTCCGGCCATTCGCCCGCACCACCCCGCACGGCACCACCCCTCACGGCCACCGCACACCTCACCGCCCTTGACCGCGCCCGACCACCCTCCCCATAGGCTTCCGGCCATGCTCATCGCACGCTCCGCCGCCCTCTTCGCCCTCGCCGCGCTCCTCGAGATCGGCGGCGCCTGGCTCGTCTGGCAAGGCGTCCGCGAGCACAAGGGATGGGCCTGGATCGGCGCCGGGGTCATCGCCCTCGGCCTCTACGGATTCGTCGCCACCCTCCAGCCCCAGGGCGACTTCGCCCGCGTCCTCGCCGCCTACGGCGGGGTCTTCGTCGCCGGATCCCTCGTCTGGGGCGCGGTCGCCGACGGCTACCGCCCCGACCGCTGGGACATCGTCGGCGCGCTCGTCTGCCTCGTCGGCATGGCCGTGATCATGTACGTTCCGCGGGGCCGCTGAGCCCGTCCTATGCTGGCGGGTAATCGCCCGTACGAACGAACGAGGAGCCCCGCACATGAGCACGGCCACCAAAACCGCCGTCGTCACCGGAGCGAGCAGCGGCATCGGTGCCGCCACCGCCCGGCAGCTCGCCGCGGCCGGCTACCACGTCGTCCTCACCGCCCGCCGCAAGGACCGCATCGAGGCGCTCGCCGCCGAGCTCACCGCGGCCGGCCACCGGGCCACCGCCCACGCCCTCGACGTCACCGACCGGCCCGCCGTCGACGCCTTCGCCACCGCCCTGGAGCGCTGCGACGTCCTGGTCAACAACGCGGGCGGCGCCCTCGGCGCCGAGCCCGTCGCCACCGGCGACCCCGCCGACTGGCGCACGATGTACGAGGTCAACGTCATCGGCACGCTCCACGTCACCCAGGCCCTGCTCCCCGCCCTCACCGCCTCCGGCGACGGCACGGTGGTCGTCCTGTCCTCCACCGCCGGCCACTCCACGTACGAGGGCGGCGCCGGCTACGTCGCCGCCAAGAACGGCGCCCGCGTCCTCGCCGAGACCCTCCGCCTGGAGATCGTCGGCCAGCCCGTCCGCGTCATCGAGATCGCCCCCGGAATGGTCAAGACCGAGGAGTTCGCGACCACCCGCTTCCGCGGCGACACCGAGAAGGCCGCCAAGGTGTACGCGGGCGTCGCCGAGCCCCTCTCCGCCGACGACGTGGCCGACACCATCACCTGGGCCGTGACCCGCCCCAGCCACGTCAACATCGACCTGCTGGTCGTCCGCCCCCGCGCCCAGGCCTCGAACACCAAGGTCCACCGCGAGCTCTAGGGCCGTCCGGCGGATCAGGATCGGACCGGCCGGGCCCTAGACCAGCCCCGCCGTCTTCAGATGCGGCATGAGGGCCGCCGGCTTCAGACCGGCGGCCTTCGCCGCGTCCAGCGCCCGCTGAAGGTCCGCCGCCAGCGTCGGCGTGAAGTGCAGCAGCACGATGTCACCGCTCCGCAGCCGCGGCGTCGGCGGCGTCTCGCCCCAGGTGGTGAAGTCGTACGTCCACGTCACCAGCGCCTTCACCCCGCACGCCTTCGCCGCGAGCCGCACCTCGTCGTTCACCGCCCCGTACGGCGGCCGCAGCAGCTTCGGCGTCCGCCCGAAGGCCGCCTGGAGCTGCTCCCCGGCCCCGCACACCTCGGCGTCCTTGCCGGCCGCGTCGAGCGTCGTCAGATCCGGGTGGTTGACCGTGTGGTTCTCCACACTGGCCCGCCCCTCCCCGATGAGCCGGGTGAAGTACTCCGTGTCGTACGAGGCCGCCCCCGGCAGCAGGAACAGCGACACCGGCACCCGCTTCTCCAGCAGGATGCGGGCGGCCTCCGGATCGTGGTTCCAGCCGTCGTCGATGGTGATGAAGACGACCTTCTCCTGCGTCGGCACACGGTTCACGACGGGCGGCAGCCCGACCCGCGCCTGCGCGGACCCGGCGGCCCCGAGGGCGAGCGACAACGACGCGAGCGCGGCGACAAGCACGCGAGATCTCCACATGCCGCACACCCTGGTCTAGACCAACTCGCGCCGTCAACCCCCCAGTTGGAACTCCCCGCCCGACACCGGCGACCCGGCGACCCGCGCCACCCGCACCGCCCGGACCGCCCGCACCGCCCGCACCGCCCGCACCGCCCGCTCAGGCATCCACGAGATCCTTCGCACCGAGCCGGCCGGAATCACCGGGCTCCCCGAGCTGCCCGGCCTCCCCGAGCTTGCCGCGCGCGAACTCCAGATTGCGCGCCACGCGCTCCCGCTCCCCCGCCGGCAGCTTGCCGCCCGCCAGGAGCCGTTCCGCGCACCGCGCCGACTCCTCGTACTCGCCGACCCAGTACGCCGCCACCGCCAGCTCGTCGAGAGCGCGCCACTCGTACCAGTCGAACTCCACGAACAGCACGTCGCTCGGGTACGGAATCCGCACCGCCTGCCGCGCGAACATGTACGCGAGCGGCCAGCGCTGCCCGTTGACACGGCACAGACGGGCCAGGTCGCCCAGCGCCTCCGCCCGCGAGGGCCGGCTCTCGTGCGCCCGCAGGAACCGGTCCACCACCTCGCCCGACGGCCGGCCCACCTCCACCGCGAGCCGTGCCGCGTACAGCCCGGCGCAGAACACCTCCTCGGCGAAACCCCCCATGGCCGCCCGCCGGTCGTACGCCTCGAGCGACTTCTCGGGCTCCCCCGCGTCCCGCCAGCTCTGCGCGAGGTAGAAGACGTAGCGCGCGTTGTCCGGCTCCCTCACCAGCCCCTGCTGGAGCAGCTCGGCATCGCGCAGGTACTTCGTCCGCTGGCCGTCCTCCCGCAGCCGCGCCCCGCCCCCCACCGAGAGGATGTTGGCGCCCACGAGCGTCCCGAGGCCGTACGGCCGCCCGCACTCGATGTACTCGTGCAGGATGCCGACGTAGCGCCACGGCAGCCGCGTGGAGACCAGCGCCGGACGCCAGTGGATGATCGGCCCGTCGTGCAGCGCGACCCGGTACGCGTCATGGGTCAGCGGCTGCATGCGGAAGCCCGGCGCCACCTCCATCAGGTCGTCCGCGTCGATGAACAGCAGGTAGTCCGCGTCACCACGGGCCATCGCGAGGTCGATCGCCTCGCTGCGGCTCGCGTCGAACCCCTTGAACGGGCTCTCGTACAGCGCGCCGGGCAGATCCCCGAGCACCTCGCGGATGACGTCCTGGGTGCCGTCCGTCGACCCCGTGTCCAGGATGACCCAGCTGTCGATCAGCGGGCGTACGGATTCGAGGCAGCGCCGGATGACCGGGGCCTCGTCCTTGACGATCATGTTCAGGCAGACCGTTGGTGTCACAGCCCATCCATCTCTGTGATGTCGGATGCAGATGCCGCTACCGGAGGGGCAGCGGGGGAACGAAGGCGTCGGGGACGGGAGCTACGGCTTGCGCTCCAGCAGCGTGACGGTCAGACCGCTGAGGTGCTCCGACCCGTAGGTGGTGTACCGCGCGCGCAGCGCCCTGGCCTGGGCCGCCGGAACGGCCTCCAGGGAATCCGGACCGTTGCCCGGGACCACCACCCAGATCCGGCTCTCGCCCTTCAGGCACGCGTCCGGACGGCCGCAATGGGTCGGATACAGCTCGGCGTTCTCGTCCGCCGTCGCCGCGAGGAACACCTCCGGCAGCCTCAGGTCGCGCCGGAGGTAGTACCGGACGCCCTGGTCGAGCATCCAGGGCGCACCCCGGACGTAGACCACGGCGTCCCCGGGGCGGTGGTACTTCTCGATCGTCCGCGCGGCGCCCGCGTAGTCCGCGGCGTGCGGGACGTCGTGCTCGAAGGCCCCCCGCATCCTGGTCTGGTCGGGGAGCACGAGGAGCGCGAGTACGGCCAGACCGACCGCGACCGGCAGCCAGGACGGCCGGGACGGCCCGGCGGACCCGGAGGCCTCGGCAGCCCCAGCCGCGGCAGCCTCGGCAGGCCCGGCAGGCCCGGCCCCGGCAGGCCGGGACGACGGCCGGGACGACGGCCGGGTGGCCACCGCCAGCCCCGCGCCCGCCGCCACCGCCCACGCCGGCACGGTGAACAGGACGTACTGGAACCGGAAGTAGGACACCGCCCCGTGCGACGCCGCCCACAGCACCAGCGGGGGCAGCACGGCCACCGCGAAGCACAGGACGAGCCCCTCCCGGGCCTCCCGCCACGCCAGCGCGGCCAGCGTGACCACCGCTCCGGCACACAGCGCCGACGCGAACACCTGCGGCCAGATCCCGACCAGCCCCCACCCGTCCGGCGCCGGCAGCCAGAACAGCTGGCGCGACGCCTGCGATCTGCCCAGCACCACCACCGGGACCACACAGACCGCACCCGCGGCCACCGCGAGGCCGAAGCCCCACAGACCGTCGCGCTCGCGCCGGACGAAGCGGAAGACCAGCAGGGCCAGATGCCCCAGCACCACGGTGAGCGCGACCAGGTGCAGCAGCCCGACGACCGCCACGCACCCGCCGTACGCCGCCCAGCGCCACCCGCTCCGGGGCCGATCCAGCGCCCGCAGCAGCAGGTACGTGGCCAAGGTCGCGGCCAGGACCACCAGCGCGTAGCCGCGGGCCTCCTGGCCGAACCGGCTCACGGCGGGGACCAGCGCGAAGAGCAGCCCGCCGCACAGTCCGGCGCGCCGGCCGAAGAGCCGGGCGCCGATCAGCGCCACGCACGCCGCCGCGCCGCTCATGGCCAGCGCCGAGGGCAGGCGCAGGGCGAGGTGCGAGTCGCCGAAGACGGCCATCCAGCCGTGCATCAGCAGGTAGTACGTGGCGTGCACGGCGTCGACGTTCCGCACCAGGGCCAGGATCCGGCCCGTGTCGCGTTCGCCGACGCTCCAGGTGACCAGCTCGTCGGTGCCCAGCTGGGGGCCGCTGATCCCGACGACCGCGACGGCCAGGGTGGCCGCCGCCGGCCACAGCCACAGCCCTGATCGCGCTCCGGGAAGGCGTCGTCCCCTTTCCCGGGGCCGGGCCTCCGCGTTCCGGGCAGGACGGATCAGAGTCGTCACGGAACAGTCATAGCGCCGCCGCGCCGCCACCCCGGGCTGGCCACGGACGGTGACTCCGGCATTCGCCTGATCGGCTCCGCAGCTCCCTCCGATGTGATGATCGGGTCTCGCGCCTCCCCGCATTCGGCGCGGGCTGCCCCAAGGATCCGGACGAAGCTCATGCGCTTCAGGTCAGTCCATCCGGTTCCACTAGGAGCACACACAGATGAGTCCTGAGCAGAGGACACCCCGTATGGGCCCGCTTCCCCGGCAGGGCAGGTGGGTCGCCGGCGGGGCCTTGGCATCACTGGCGATCGTGATGCTCGGCTTCGCCAACCCCGCGCTGGCGATCGCCGAGAGACCGCTGCCCGCCGGCCCGGTGCCGGTCGGCACGGCGGGCGGCGACAAGTGCCACGAGGGCAACGGCCCTGAGGGCCGCCCGGACCGCCCGGAGGGCCGCCCCGACCGCCCGGACCGCCCCGAGGGCCGGCCCGACCGCCCCGAAGGCCGCCCCGACGAAGGCCCGGGCGTCATGGGCTTCGGCGCGGACCGGCACGACAAGGGCGACTGCGAAGGCAGGCCCGGCCCCACGGGCCCCACGGGCCCAATGGGCGCGACGGGTGCCACCGGTGCCACGGGAGCCACGGGCGCGACAGGAGCCACGGGCGCCACAGGCCTCGACGGGGCCACGGGCGCCACCGGAGCCACCGGAGCCACCGGAGCCACAGGTGCAACGGGCGCCACCGGAGCAACAGGCGCGACCGGAGCCACCGGCGCCACCGGCCCCGGAGGCGGCCCCACCGGCCCCACGGGCCCGACCGGACCCACGGGCGCAACCGGGCCAACGGGACCCACGGGAGCCACCGGCCTGGACGGGGCCACGGGCGCAACGGGCGCCACAGGTGCCACGGGAGCCACAGGCGCGACCGGCCTGGACGGCGCCACCGGAGCAACAGGCCCGACCGGAGCCACCGGAGCCACGGGTGCAACAGGCGCCACCGGAGCCACGGGCGCGACGGGCGCAACCGGAGCCACCGGCCCCTGCGTCGCCATCTCCACCTCCTGGGACGAGGCGGAGGTCAAGTACAAGGCCGTCCTGACCCCCGACGGCACCGCATGGGCGGGCGTGTACGACTTCAACGCCGACAACCAGCCCGCCCCGGGCGTCCAGCCGGCCTACACCTGGTACAACCTCAGCTCCCCCTCCACGACCTACCCGGCCAACCCCTGCGGCATCACCATCGCGGAGACCGCCAACAGGATCATCGTCGAAGTGGTCACCACCGGCGGCCAGGTCTGGGAAACCACCTGCGACGTGGACCGGGGCGAGCCGGACCTGCTCGAGTGCCCGACCCCGCGCGTCTGGACCGCGGCCATCCCCCAGCCCCCGGGATCCTTCCTCCTCACCCAAGGCGCCCCCCTGAGGCCCGGCGTGACCGCACCCCCCAAGCCCGACAAGGGCCTCTCCAAGCTCAACATGCACCCCTGACCCACCAGCACCCCACCAACCCACCTGTGCCGTGCCCGGGCCCCTCCCGAGCACGGCACACGCGCGTGAGGGCCGGTTCCGGCCCGTACGGGTGAAGCCGAGCGGAATGTCCGCGACCGCGGCTACGCTCCGAAAGCGTGGGTCACGAAAAGGAGGAAGCTATGGCCGTGATACAGCACGAGACCACGATCGCGGAGGCCGCCGATCGACTCTCCAGGGAGCTTCCCGGGCACCGAGTGGAGATTCTCCAGGGGAGGCTCACCGTGACACCACCTGCCGACGGAGCACATGCCGAGTCGTTGACCTGGCTCATCGAGGAACTGCTCACCGCGGGCGCGCGCCGGGCCGGGCTGAAGTACCTGCAGGGCATCGGACTGTGGCTGCCCTCGGGGCCGACCGACTTCGCGGTCCCAGACCTCTCGCTCGTCGAGGCCGACTACCGGGACGCCCACGTGGAGAAGAACTGCTACGCCCCACACGTCTTCCGCATGGTCGTGGAGATCACCTCGTCCAACTGGGCCGACGACCTCGGCTCCAAGGTCGACTGCTACGCACAGGCAGGCGTCCCGGTCTACCTGGTCTCCGACCGCCGCCACGACGAGGCGGTCGTGTACACCGACCCCCGCGGGGGTGAGTACCGGTCCCGGAAGGCCTTCAAGCGCGGGTCGTCGTTCCCCCTCCCGGAGTCCCTCGGCATCACCCTTGAACTGCCCGTGGACCGGCTCCTCGACGGCGACGAGGACTGAGCCCACGGACGGGGAGAAGGGCCGGGGGCGTCCCCCGGCCCCGGCCCGCCACACCCCCGAAATACGCGCCCCGGCGGCCGCCCGGGACGCAGATGACCCAGTCTCTTATACACAACAGACGCTGCCGACGATAGGGGGGTTGAAGATCACGGTGGTCGCCGTGTCAGTAAAACGAGGCGTGGGGGC
>NZ_JBHXNP010000125.1:0-25483 GCF_042719495.1 Streptomyces sp. NPDC058525 | reverse complement strand
ATCCAGCCCCGCCGGCGTTTGAGGCGTGGGGTCTGGGGCGGAGCCCCAGGTCTTTCAGCCTCGCCGGCGTTTGAGGCGCGGGGTCTGGGGCGGAGCCCCAGGGGTTTCAGGGGGTCAGGGGCGTGGCTCCCGGGGATGGGGAGGAGGCCGTGCGGGTGGCGCGGCACGTGGCCGAGGCTTCGAGGGCCGCCGCCACCTTCGCCGCGGCCTCCTCGTCCCGGACGAGGAAGGCCGTCGTCGGGCCGGAGCCCGAGACCAGCGCGGCCAGCGCACCGGCCTCGGTGCCGGCCGCCAGGGTCGCCTCCAGCGCGGGCCGCAGCGACAGGGCCGCCCGCTGGAGGTCATTGGCCAGGACGGGGGCCAGCGCGTCCGGATCCCCCGAGGCCAGGGCCGCCAGCAGCGCCGGCGAGGCCTCGGGCTCCGGGATCCTCGTACCGGCCGTGAGGCGGTCGAACTCCCGGAACACCGCCGGCGTCGACAGCCCGCCGTCGGCCACCGCGAACACCCAGTGGAACTCCCCCGCCTCGACCGGGGTCAGCAGCTCACCGCGGCCGGTGCCCAGCGCCGCCCCGCCGACCAGGCTGAACGGCACGTCGCTGCCCAGCTCCGCGCAGATGTCGAGGAGTTCGGCGCGCGGCGTGCCCAGGCCCCACAGGGTGTCGCAGGCCAGCAGCGCCGCCGCCCCGTCCGCGCTGCCGCCGGCCATGCCGCCCGCCACCGGGATGTTCTTCTCGATGTGCAGGTGGACGTCGGGGGCGATGCCGGCCCGCGCCGCCAGGATCTCGGCGGCGCGCGCCGCGAGGTTCGTGCGGTCCAGGGGCACCTGGTCGGCGTCCGGGCCCGCGCAGGTCACGGTCAGCTCGCCGGCCGGGGTCGCGGTGACCTCGTCGAACAGCGAGACGGCGAGGAAGACGTTCGCGAGGTCGTGGAAGCCGTCGGGGCGGGCCGCGCCCACCGCCAGCTGGACGTTGACCTTCGCGGGCACTCGTACGGTCACGCTCACAGCGCGGGCCTCTCCGCCTCGGGCTTGTGCTCGGCGATCGCGGCGAACTCCTCGACCGTCAGCGACTCCCCGCGCGCCTGCGGGGAGATCCCGGCGGCGACCAGCGCAGCCTCGGCTCCGGCCGCCGACCCGGCCCAGCCGGCCAGCGCCGCGCGCAGCGTCTTGCGGCGCTGCGCGAAGGCCGCGTCCACGACCGCGAAGACCTCCGCCTTCGAGGCGGTCGTCTTGATCGGCTCGGTCCGCCGCACCAGCGAGACGAGCCCGGAGTCGACGTTCGGCGCCGGCCAGAAGACCTTGCGGCCGATGGCCCCGGCGCGTTTGACGTGCGCGTACCAGTTGGCCTTGACCGAGGGCACCCCGTAGACCTTGTTGCCGGGTTCGGCGGCGAGCCGGTCGGCGACCTCGGACTGGACCATCACCAGGGTCCGCTCGATGGTCGGGAACCGGTCGAGCATGGTGAGCAGGACGGGCACGGCCACGTTGTACGGCAGGTTCGCCACGAGCGCGGTCGGGGCCGGGCCGGGCAGCTCGGTCACCAGCATCGCGTCGGAGTGGACGAGCGCGAAGCGGTCCTTGCGGCCGGGCATCCGGGCCTCGATGGTGGCGGGCAGCGCGGCCGCCAGGATGTCGTCGATCTCGACGGCGGTGACCCGGTCGGCGGCCTCCAGCAGCGCGAGCGTCAGCGAGCCCAGTCCGGGGCCGACCTCGACGACCACGTCGTCCGGCCGCACCTCGGCGGTGCGCACGATCCGGCGCACCGTGTTGGCGTCGATGACGAAGTTCTGGCCCTTCTGCTTGGTCGGGCGCACACCGAGTGCGGCGGCCAGCTCCCTGATGTCGGCCGGCCCGAGGAGGGCGTCGGAAGGGGTCTCGTTGGGCTGCTGCTCTGCGGTGCTCACCCGCTAAGCCTACGGCCGCAGTGCGGCCACGGACTCGCCCCCCGCTGCACGTAGAGCTTCTTCGCCCGGTACGTCTGCTCCGAGGCCGGGGCGTCCTGCGGGCGGCCGCTGCCGCCCAGGCCCTGCCAGGTCCGTACGTCGAACTGGTAGAGGCCGCCGTATGTCCCGGAGGGGTCGGTGGCCGAGGGGCGGCCGCCCGATTCGCACTGGGCGAGGGCCGCCCAGTTGAGGCCGTCGGCGCCGGAGACGGAGGTCGGCAGCGGCTTCGTGCCGACCTTGACGAGCTGGGTGACGGGCTCGCGGACGGTCTCGTCGGCGATGCGCCGGGGCTTTTGGCGGACCCCGTTGACGGTGCGCAGGCTGTAGGTGACCCGGCGGGCTCCGGGCCGGCCGGCCCGTTCGACGACCTCGGTGCCGGCGAAGAGGGTGCCGTCCTCGACCCGCTCCGTCTCGAACGGGATGCGTTCCTCGCGGACCTCGCGGGTGCCGGTGATGCGCAGCACGGTGATGGTCTGGCCGTCGCGCGGGAAGGAGTCGGGCGGCACGGAGGTGGTGTCCTGGCCGCCCAGGGTGATGCCGGCCTGGTCGAGGGCCTCCTGGACGGTGGCGGCGTTGGTGCGGATGGTGCGTTCGCGGGCGTCGGCCATGAAGGTGACGCTGCGTTCGGTGCGGACGCTGAGGGCCAGTCCGGCGCGCGGGACGGGCGCGGTGCGGGGTGCGGAGAGGTAGGCGCCCTCGGCGCGGATGCCGAACTGGCGCAGGGCCCCTTCGACGGTGCGGGCGGTGGTCCACACCTGGCGCTGCTGTCCGTCGAGGGTCAGGCGCAGCGGGCGGCCGTAGCGGACGACGATCTCCTCGCCGTCGTCGAGGGGTTCGCCGGGGGCGGGGGCCACGAGGTCGTGGGGTCCGACGTCGAGGCCTTCGGAGGCCAGCAGTTCGTCGATGTCGTCGGCGAAGGTGTGCAGGGTGCGCGGGACGCCGTCGACGGTGAGCCGTACCGCCTTGTCGGCGGCGACGAAGGCGGTGGTGCCGCCGGCGAGGAAGGCGACGACCAGGGCCTGCGGCACCATCCGCCGCCAGGTGCCCGGCGGGGGCTCGGCGGGGGCGGTGCGGCGGCGTCTGCCGGTGCCGGGCCCGGGCATCGGCACGGAACCGGAGCCGGAGCCGGGCGGGGCCGCGGGGGCCGGGAGCAGGGCTACCGGGGTGGAGGAGGGGGCGGGGGCGGGGGCCCGGCGGCGGCCCGATCCGGGCCCGAGGGCCCCGCCGGATCCGGCCGCTCCGGCCGTCCCGCCCGCTCCGCCCGCCGTTCCGGGCACGGGGATCAGCGGCAGGGTGGCGGCCACGGCGGGCACCGTCGGCGCCTCCGGGTCGGCCCATCCGGCCGACTGCCCGCCCTGGCGTGCCCGGCGGCGGCCGGCCCTGCGCGGGCCCGGAACTCCCTGGTCCGCCCCCGGGTCCGGGGCGCCCGGATCCCCGTACGCCCCCGGAACGGGACCGCCACGGCGGTGACTGCCCTGCGTATCGCTCACGACGCTCGCTCCACTGGTGTTCCGGCACCCGCTGGTTCGGGCACGGCACCTTAGCGGAGGAGTCGTCACGCACCAAAGCCGGACGGTCACGCAGCGTGTCGCCCGGCGGGGTGGTCAGTAGGCGAAGGCGCGCGCCGTGTTGGCGGCCAGCGCGGTGGCCATCGCGTCCTCGTCGAGGCCGCGGACCGCCGCCATCGCCCGTACGGTCAGCGGAATGAGGTACGGGGCGTTGGGCCGTCCGCGGTACGGCGCCGGGGTCAGGTACGGGGCGTCGGTCTCGACGAGCACCAGCTCCAGCGGGGCCACCGCCAGGGCCTCGCGCAGCGGGACCGCGTTCTTGAAGGTGACCGTGCCGGCGAAGGACATGTAGTACCCGGCGGCCGCGCACTCGCGTGCCATGTCGGCGTCCCCGGAGTAGCAGTGGAAGACGGTGCGCTCCGGCGCGCCCTCCTCCCGCAGCACGCGCAGCACGTCCGCGTGGGCGTCGCGGTCGTGGATCACCAGGGCCTTGCCCCGGCGCTTGGCGATCTCGATGTGGGCGCGGAAGGAACGCTCCTGCGCGGCCATCCCCTCCGGCCCGGTGCGGAAGTAGTCGAGCCCGGTCTCGCCGACCGCCTTGACGTGGTCCAGGGCGGCGAGTGCCTCGATCTCGGCCAGCGCCTCGTCGAGCGCTGCCTCGCCGCCGCCCGCCCGGGCCCCCTGCCGCGACCAGCCGTCGGGGTCCCCGAGCACGATCCGGGGCGCCTCGTTCGGGTGCAGGGCCACCGCCGCGTGGACGTTCTCGTACGCGGCGGCCGTCTCGGCGGCCCAGCGGGAGCCCTTCACGTCGCAGCCGACCTGGACGACCGTGGTCACACCCACCGAGGCGGCCTTCGCGAGGCCCTCCTCGACGGTGCCGGACTGCATGTCCAGGTGGGTGTGCGAGTCCGCCACCGCCACCCGGAGGGGTTCGGGCAGCGGTGGCGGTGCGTCCTTGGAGGCTCGGGAGGACGGGGCCGGCGAAGTGCTCATGGGGCCGATCTTATGACCGGCGGAAGATCCCCAGCAGACGGGAGAGGAGGCCCGGGTGCTTCTCGGACTCGTCGATGGCGACGGGCCCGGGGGCGTCGTGCGCGGGCAGCGCCCTGGGCGCCTTGTGCACCTTGTGCGGCTTGGGGGTCCGCGGGACGTCCGCGCCCGCCGGGACGGGCCCGGCGATCCCGGGGGCGACGCGGTGGTGGTAGAGCTGGTCGAGCATGCCGAGCACCGAGGAGACCTGTCCCGCGCGCATGATCCGCACCACGTGCCCGCCGCAGTTGTGGCAGGTCGGGTTGGACAGCGGGGAGGGCACCCGCTCGCCCTCGGCCGTGTAGACGATGAACGGCTCGCCCTTGCCGTCCACGTGGTGCTCTATCTCGTAGGCCTGCTCCCAGCCGTACCCGCACCTCATGCACGCGAAGGAGTACGCCTCGTGCACGGTCTGCACGGGAGGGCCGACGGGTGCGGTGCCGGGCGCTGTCACAGGTACCGGGGTCTCAGCGATCTCACTCATGCCAGCTCCTCTTGTTCCACTGTGCCCATGCCAGTGGACGCCTCTTCGGGCGGGAGCGCATCAGGCCCTGTCTACTGTTGGACGGTCTTTGGGCGACTCATGCCCAAAGCGCCCGGTGCGCGGTCTGAGCTTTGCCTTTCAGGTTAGCTCTTTACCGATTTACGGCACCTTTTGTGCCGCGTTCTTTGCCGCGACGACCGCGTCGAACACGTCCCTCTTGGGTACCCCGGCCTCGGCGGCGACCGCCGCGATGGCCTCCTTGCGCCGCTCCCCCGCCTCCTCCCGCACCCGCACCCTGCGCACCAGCTCCTCGTCGTCCACATCGCCGGGGGCCGCCGCCGGGGCGCCCTCCACCACGATGGTGATCTCGCCCCGGACGCCCTCGGCGGCCCAGGCCGCCAGCTCGGCGAGCCCGCCGCGCTTCACTTCCTCGTACGTCTTGGTCAGCTCGCGGCACACGGCGGCGCGGCGCTCGGCGCCGAAGACCTCGGCCATGGCGGCCAGGGTGTCGTCGAGCCGGTGCGGGGCCTCGAAGTAGACGAGCGTGCGCCGCTCGGCCTGCACCTCGCGCAGCCGGCCGAGGCGCTCGCCCGCCTTGCGCGGCAGGAACCCCTCGAAGCAGAACCGGTCCACCGGCAGCCCGGACATGGCCAGCGCGGTGAGCACCGCGGACGGCCCGGGCACGGCGGTGACCTTGATGTCCTTCTCGACGGCGGCGGCGACCAGCCGGTAGCCGGGGTCGGACACCGAGGGCATCCCGGCGTCGGTCACCAGCAGCACGCGCGCCCCGCCGGCCAGCGCCTCGACCAGCTCCGGGGTGCGCGCGGACTCGTTGCCCTCGAAGTACGACAGGACGCGCCCGGTGGTGTGCACGCCGAGGCCCTGGGTCAGCCGGCGCAGCCGCCGGGTGTCCTCGGCGGCGATCACGTCGGCCCGCTCCAGCTCGGCCGCGAGCCGAGGCGGGGCGTCCGTGAGGTCGCCGATGGGGGTGCCGGCGAGTACGAGGACTCCCGGCGCTGGGTTCGGCCGGGAGCTGGGCTCGGTACCGCGGGGCTGGTCAGTGGTCACCCGCCCATCCTCTCAGCCCCGCCCGGACCCGCGCCCGTACGCCCCCGGTGCTGGGGTTCCCACAGATCCGTTCCCTACGATGACCCGGTGACCAAGACCGCGACGCCGCCGCCCAGCCCCGCGGGGGCCCCGCCCGCCCCGCCGGCGGGGCGCGAAGAAGAGCAGCCCACCTGGCTGCGCCGCCTGCGCGCCTTCGGCTACGTGCCGCGAGGCGGCTCGGGCGCGGCGCGCGGCGACGTGCGCACCCGCCTGGTGCCCCCGTACGCCCAGCCGTCCCCCCAGCTGTGGATGACCTTCGGGCTCCCGCAGCAGGTGTGGGGCACCTGGCAGCGGATCGTGTCGTGGGCGGGGCCGGTGCTGATCGCGCTGGTCGCCGGAGTGCTGCGGTTCGTGCATCTGGGCAGCCCGAAGGCGGTGATATTCGACGAGACGTACTACGCCAAGGACGCCTGGGCCACGATCAAGCAGGGGTACGAGGCGAGCTGGCCCAAGGACATCGACAAGTCGATCCTCGCCGACCCCGGCTCGGTGCCCCTTCCGCTGGACCCGGGCTACGTCGTGCACCCGCCCGTCGGGAAGTGGGTCATCGGGCTCGGCGAGTGGATGTTCGGCTTCACCCCCTTCGGCTGGCGGTTCATGACCGCCGTGCTCGGCACCCTCTCCGTGCTGATGCTGTGCCGGATCGGGCGGCGGCTGTTCCGGTCGACGTTCCTGGGCTGCCTGGCCGGTGCGCTGCTCGCGGTGGACGGCCTGCACCTGGTGATGAGCCGCACCGCGCTGCTCGACCTGGTGCTGATGTTCTTCGTGCTCGCCGCGTTCGGGGCGCTGCTCATCGACCGGGACAGGGCGCGGGCCCGGCTCGCGGACGCGCTCCCGGTGGACGGGGAAGGCCGGACCCGGCCCGATGTGAAGATCGCCGAGACGCTGGGGCTGGGCTGGCGCCCGTACCGGATCCTGGCGGGCGTCTGCCTGGGGCTCGCCGCCGGCACGAAGTGGAACGGCTTCGTCGTCCTGGCCTTCTTCGGCATCCTCACCGTCCTGTGGGACGCCGCGGCCCGGCGCACGGCGGGCGCGGGCGCCCCGTACGCGGCGATGCTGCGCCGCGACGCGCTGCCCGCGTTCGTCTCGACGGTCCCGGTCGCGGTGGTGACGTACGTGGCCTCCTGGTCGGGCTGGATCTTCAGCCCGGACAACGGCAAGGGCGGCTACCTGCGCGACTGGGCCGCCAAGAACGACCAGGGCAGCGCGCTGTCGTTCCTGCCGGAGTGGCTGCGCAGCCTGTGGCACTACGAGACCGAGGTCTACGACTTCCACGTCGGGCTGACCTCGGGGCACACGTACGAGTCGAACCCGTGGAGCTGGCTGGTCCTGGGCCGGCCCGTCTCCTACTTCTACGAGTCCCCCGAGCCCGGCACCGACGGCTGCCCGGCGACGGAGGCCGGCAAGTGCGCCCGCGAGGTACTGGCCCTGGGCACCCCGCTGCTGTGGTGGGCGGGCTGCTTCGCGCTGCTGTACGTGCTGTGGCGGTGGTTCTTCCGCCGTGACTGGCGGGCGGGCGCGATCGCGTGCGCGCTGGGCGCGGGCCTGCTGCCCTGGTTCAACTACCAGGAGCGGACCATCTTCTTCTTCTACGCGGTGGTGTTCGTCCCGTACCTGTGCCTGGCGGTGGCGATGATGATCGGCGCCTTGCTGGGCCCGGCCGGCTCGACGGAACGACGCCGGACACTGGGCGCGATCGGGGCGGGCGTCCTGGTCCTGCTCATCGTCTGGAACTTCATCTACTTCTGGCCCATCTACACGGGCCAGACCCTCCCGATGGACTCGTGGCGGGCCCGGATGTGGCTGGACACCTGGGTCTAGAGCGGCCGGGAGCGGCGGCCGGGGATCAGCGTGGCAGGAGGTCCAGGATCTGGTCCGGGGTCCAGTGGCCGGTCGCGCCCGGGCATGCCGCGAGGTAGTCGGCGATGGAGCGGCCGGTCCAGGCGCCGGACTCCAGCAGGCCCGCCGCCAGGTGCCGGACGTACGCGGCGGCCGGCTTGACCCAGTCCACCTCCTGCATGACCCAGGGTGCGGTGAAGGTCAGCACGGGGACGCCCTCCAGCGCGCCCGCGCAGACCAGCGTCTCGTAGCGGCCCGGGCCCTGCTCGTCCCGTCCCGAGCGCAGCACCTCGGTGAGGTCGAGGTCGAGGCCGGGCCCCGGTTCCCGGTACATCTCCTGGGCCGCGATGTCGGAGAACTGCTGGGCCGTCACCAGGTGGGCGCGGGCCCGGGTGCGGCCCGGCGCCTTCGGGTCGTAGAAGCCCCTGCCGCCCGTCCAGACCAGGGACTCGGTGGCGAAGTACAGGCGTCCGGGCAGCTCGACCGGTACCGAGCGCGCCGGTGCGCGGGGGTCGCGGCAGCCGGGGTAGCGGCGCGCGCCGCCCGGCGGGGTGCCCCCGGCGAGGTACCAGGCCAGCCGGGCCCTGTGCATGTTAGAGCCGTAGGAGGTGTACCAGACCAGGTCCGGCGCGGGCTCGTCGGTGCGGGCGGCTTCCACCGTGTGGACGGAGTTCATCGGGTGATCTATACCGGGCCGCCCCGTTCCTCCGCTTGTTTTCGGCCATCGATGTTCCGGTCCGGTAACAAGAGCGAAGGCGAACGGCGACCCAGCGTAGGGTCTACCCCCGCAGGTTCTTTGAACATGTTCAGAGAATGATGGTTCCGGGGGAGGAACAGAAGAGTGAACGGGGCAGCGAAGGGCGCCGTGATCGGCGGGGTCTTCCTCGCGTTGGTCGGCGGCGCGGGCTACGGGGCGTACGCCCTGGTCGGGGACGCGGGCGACGAGGGCAAGGGGAGCGCCAAGAGCGACACCGGCGTCCAGTCGGAGAAGGGCAGCGGCCCGGTCTCCGAGAAGGACGCCGTCGCGACCGCGAAGGCCTTCCTGGCCGCGTGGGCCGCCGGGGACGAGCGGGCGGCCGCCGATCTGACCAACAACGCGCAGGCCGCGCAGGCCGCCGTGGGCGACTATCGGGCCAAGGCGTACGTGTCCAAGGCCGTGATCACCCCGGGCACGCCGAACGGCACCACCGTGCCGTTCAAGGTCGAGGCGGAGATCACGTACGAGGGCACGACCAAGCCCCTCGCGTACGACTCCCAGCTGACCGTGGTGCGCGGCCTGACCAGCGGAAAGCCGCTGGTCGACTGGCAGCCCTCGGTGATCCACCCGCAGCTCCAGAAGGACGAGAAGCTGCGCGCCGGCACCCCGGCGAGCCCGCCCGTCAAGGCCGTCGACCGCAACGGCGAGGAGCTGACCGCCGACAAGTACCCCTCGCTGCGGCAGGTCCTGGCCGAGCTGCGCGAGACGTACGGGTCCAAGGTGGGCGGCAAGGCCGGCGCCGAGGTCTGGATCGAGCCGGCCGACCAGAACGCGCCGAAGCGGACCTTGCTGACCCTCGTCGAGGGGGAGCCGACCGTCCTCAAGACGTACCTGGACGCGAAGGTGCAGGCGGCGGCCGAGCAGGCGGTCGCCAAGTTCCCCGAGGCCTCGGTGGTCGCGATCAAGCCGAGCAACGGGCACATCCTGGCCGTCGCCAACCACCGCAAGGACGGCTACAACGCGGCGATGGCGGGCAACCGGGCGCCCGGCTCCACGATGAAGATCGTGACGGGCGCGATGCTGCTGGACCGGGGCCTGGTGGCGGCCGACAAGCCGGCGGAGTGCGCGAAGGAGGTGTCCTGGGGCGGCCGCGCCTTCCACAACCTGAAGAACTTCGAGCTGCCGGCCGGAACGAACTTCGCGACCTCCTTCGCCCGCTCCTGCAACACCGCCTTCATCAAGCAGATCAAGCCGGTCAACGACGACTCCGCGCTGCCGAAGGAGGCCACGGAGGTCTTCGGCATCGGGCTGGACTGGAAGACGGGCATCAGGTCCACCGACGGCAAGGTCCCGCCGGCGACGGGCGCGGCGGCGGCCGCCGAGTACATCGGGCAGGGCCAGATCACCATGAACCCGCTGAACGTCGCCTCCATCACGGCGACCGCCCGCACGGGCGTGTTCCGCCAGCCGCTGCTGGTCTCCCCGGAGCTCGACGGCCGCACGATCGCGACGGCGCAGCGCCGCATGAAGCCCTCGGTGCAGCAGCAGCTGGTCTCGATGATGAAGCTGACGGCGACCAGCGGCACCGGCCGCGAGGCGATGGCCTCGGTCGGCGGCTCGGACAAGGGCGCGAAGACCGGCTCCGCGGAGGTCGACGGCGCGGGCAGCCCCGACAGCTGGTTCACGGCCTTCAGCGGCGACCTGGCCGCAGCCGCCATGGTCGAGGCCGGCGGCCACGGCGGCGACGCGGCGGGCCCGATCGTCGCAACGGTCCTGAACGCGGGCTGACGCGGGGGCCGGGACCGGGCCGGGCGGCCGCTGACGCGGGGTGATAACCGTGCCGGGCGGCCGCTGAGGCGGGGCCATGACCGCGCCGGGGCCGGCGGCCTCCACCGGCCGCCGGCCCCGGCCGGAACCGCTCACGAGGCGGCGGGCTCGACGTTGGCGACGGCCGTGGAGAACTCGCGGCCGCACGCGCCCCGGATGTACGCGAGCTCCGCCCAGTGCTCCTGGGCGACGCGGTCCGACACGTTCTCGTTGATCACGGCCATCAGCTCGCCCTCGACGCCGGACGCGAGATCGCGTACGCGGCGGCGCAGCAGGGGGTGCGGAACGTACTCGTAGCGCTCAGCCATCGGACGGCTCCTTGTACGCCGAGCGGAGGAACCGGCGCCGGCCGGCACGGGCACGGGCCACCAGCTCGGGGCTGGGACCCGGCGAACGGTCCGGCGGGGACAAAGCCGAAGGCCACGCCGGACAGCCGAAGGCCCGCTCCCCTCGCGCCTGTTCGTCTGGGCTGTGCGTCGTCATGGGAGGAGGATGCGCCGCCGCGCGGATGGGCAGATAGGTCATCGCGCGGGCTCCTCGACCGCGTTGACGACGATCTGCCCTGGGGCAACGCCTGTCGCAGAACCCCGAGCTATCTGGAGGTCCAGCGCGCCACTTGCTACGGCAGGCTCGGCCTCGGCCAGGAAGCGGAATCTCTGTGGTCGCAGGTTCTCGACAGCGTGCCTTCCACCGCACGACGGGACCGTGGTGTGTACCTCGCCCGGTACGCGACCGCGGCCGCCTCGGCCCGGGAGCCCGACCGCGCGGTCGAGATCGCACGCGCGGCCGTCGAGATCGCCATGGAGACGCGGTCGGCGCGCATGCTCCGCGAACTGGGCACCCTGGAACGGGCGATGCGCCCGTGGCACGATTCCCCGGTAGGCCGGGGCCTCGCAGGGGTTCTGGCGCCTGTGAACGAGGGGAGCTGACATGGGCGTGCCTCAGGCTCTGTCCGATGAGGAGATCCGTGAGCGGCTGGCCGGCCTGCCGGGGTGGGAGCGGCAGGGTGACGAGATCACCCGGACCTACGAGATCCGCTACCACGCGGCGGTGGCCGCGATCGTGACCATCGCGGACCGGTCCCGCCGGGTCCAGCACCACGCGGACCTCGACCTCCGCATCGACCACCTGCGCGCCTCCATCACCACGCACGACGCCGGGCACCGGCTGACGCGGGCCGATTTCGATCTGGCGCGGCGCATCGACGCGATCGTGGCCGCGCACCAGGCCCTCCCGTTGGACTGAAACCCGGCCGGGAGGGGGAAACCGCCTCGCGTCGGCGGCGTCGGCGGCGCTAGCGTCCGCGTATGACGACCTCCACGCACCCCTTGTTCGCCGAGGCCCTGGCCGGGCTGGGGCTTGAGCTGACCGTCCGGGCGTTTCCCGAAGGGACCCGTACCGCGGTCGACGCGGCCGCCGCGATCGGCTGTGAGCTGAGCCAGATCGTCAAGTCGCTGATCTTCGCCGCGGACGGGGTCCCGGTGCTGGTCCTGATGGACGGGGCCTCTCGGGTCGACGTGGAGGCGGTGCGCCGGGAGCTCGGCGCCGGGAAGGTCACCCGGGCGGACGCCGCCCTGGTGCGCGAGACCACCGGCTACGCCATCGGCGGGGTCCCGCCCTTCGGGCACCGCACCCGCACCCGGGTCCTCGCCGACCGGGGACTGCTCGGCCATGCCGTGGTCTGGGCCGCCGCCGGCACCCCGAACACCGTCTTTCCCATGGCCCCGCAGGAGCTCATCGAGCACGCCGGCGCCACCGTCGCCGACGTACGCGAGGCCGGCGCCTGACCGCGAACGCCGCGGGCTTCGACGGACGGAGTCCGGCGCAGCGGCACGAAGCCGGAGAGGCCCGCCGGGGCCGAGCCGTGCGAGCGCCCCGTCGAGAAGGGGCGGCCGGCGGCTGGGCGGCCGGCGGGCGGAGTCCCGCCGGGCCTGGCCGTGCTGAGAAGGCGTCAGGCGGTCAGGGCCGTGCGCAGGGCCCGTACGAGGGCCTGGGCGCGCGGGTCCGCCGTGACCGACTTGGCGTGGGCGTTGGTGACGTAGCCGAAGCCGATGCCCGCCTCCGGGTCTGCGAAGGCCAGGGAGCCGCCGCGGCCCGGGTGACCGAAGGAGGCCGGCGAGAGCAGGGGCGAGGCCGGGCCGTGCAGCATGTAGCCGGGGCCGAAGCGGGTGTTGACCACCAGGACGCGGTCCGGGCCGGCCGAGAGCTCCTTGCCGGCCAGGGCGGTGGTGGCCGGGGTGAAGATCCGTGCGCCGTCCTCCACCACGCCGACGGTGGCCGCGTAGAAGCGGGCCAGGGCGCGGGCCGTGCCGATGCCGTTCGAGGCCGGCAGTTCGGCCGCCCGGTAGGCGGGGTCGTTCTCGTCCGGCAGCGGGTCGATGGCCGCGAAGGCCCGTCGGGTCAGGGATTGCGGGTCGGCGTAGGCCTCGGAAACGTTCCTCCTCGGCCGGGTCTTGAGCGTGCCCGCCCCCGACGGAGGGTCGACCGGCGCCACCCGCCCCACCCGGTGGGTCTCCGTCTCCGTCAGGCCTATCCAGAACTCCAGACCCAGCGGCTCGGCGATCTCCTCGGCGAGGATGCCGCCCACCGTGCGCCCGGTCGCCCGCAGCACCAGCTCGGACAGCAGCCAGCTGTAGGTCTGCGCGTGGTAGCCGTGCCCGGTGCCCGGCTCCCAGAACGGCTGCTGCGCGGCGACCGCCCGCGGCCCGGAGACCCCGTCCGCCGCCTCGGCCGCGGTCAGCCCGCGGTCCAGCGCCGCGAGCCCCGCGCGGTGGGCGAGCAGGTCGCGGACCAGGGTCCGTTCCTTGCCGCCCGCCTTGAACTCCGGCCAGTACGAGCCCACCGGCGCGTCCAGGTCCAGCAGCCCGCGCTGGTGCAGCAGCAGCGGCACCGCGGCGGCCACCCCCTTGGTCGCGGAGCGGACGATCTGCGCGGTGTCCGCTGTCCACGGCTCGGTGCCGTTCGCGTCCTTGGTGCCGCCCCACAGGTCCACGACCTTGCGGCCGTCCCGGTACACGGCGACCGCCGCGCCCCGGTCCCCGAGCACCTCGAAGTTGCGCACGAACGCGTCCCTGACGGGCTCGAAGCCCTCCGTCACCACACCCTGGATGTCCACAGGCAGTGCAACAACCCGGGACCTGCGCTTATGCCACCGATACGGAACGGGGGTCGAAGCCGAAGGGCAGCTCCAGGCGGTGGGCCCGCATGAGCGCCTCGTCGCACAGCAGGTCCTGGGTGCGGCCGTCGGCGGCGATCACGCCCTCGCTGAGGATGACCGCGCGCGGGCACAGCTCCAGCGCGTACGGCAGGTCGTGGGTCACCATCAGCACGGTCACGTCGAGCGAGCGCAGGATGTCGGCGAGCTCGCGCCGCGAGGCCGGGTCCAGGTTGGAGGAGGGTTCGTCGAGGACGAGGATCTCGGGCCGCATGGCCAGTACGGTCGCCACCGCGACCCGGCGGCGCTGCCCGAAGGACAGGTGGTGCGGGGGCCGGTCGGCGAAGTCCGCCATCCCGACCTGCTCCAGCGCCTCCCGGACCCGTTCCTCCAGCTCGGCCCCGCGCATCCCGGCCGCGGCCGGGCCGAAGGCCACGTCCTCCCGGACGGTCGGCATGAAGAGCTGGTCGTCGGGGTCCTGGAAGACGATGCCGACCCGGCGCCGGATCTCGGCGAGGTTGCGCTTCTCCACCGGCATCCCGGCCACGCGCACGGAGCCGACCCCGCCGGCCAGGATGCCGTTGAGGTGCAGCACGAGGGTGGTCTTGCCGGCGCCGTTGGGCCCGAGTACGGCCACCCGCTCGCCGTGCGCGACGGTCAGGTCGACCCCGAAGAGGGCCTGGTGCCCGTCGGGGTAGGCGTAGGCGAGGCCGGCCACCTCGAGCGAGGGGGCGGGGGCGGAGGCGGGGCCGGGAGCAGGGGACGGGCCGGGGCCGGGAGCAGTCACAGGTTCCATCCCATCAGACAGACGGCGAGAGCCGTCACCGGGAGCACGGCCGCGTACGCCCACTGCGTGCGGGTGGCCACCGCCTCGTCGATCAGCGGCATCGAACCGGCGTAGCCCCGGCTGACCATCGCCAGGTAGACCCGCTCGCCGCGCTCGTAGGAGCGGATGAACAGCGCGCCGGCCGTCTTGGCCAGCACGCCCCAGTGCCGGATCCCGCGCGCCTCGAACCCGCGCGAGCGCCGTGCGATGGACATCCGCCGCAGCTCGTCGCTGATCACGTCCCCGTACCGGATCATGAACGAGGCGATCTGGACCAGCAGCGGCGGCAGCTTGAGCCGCTGGAGGCCCAGCAGCAGCGCCCGCAGCTCGGTCGTCGAGGCGAGGATCACGGACGCGGCCACGCCGAGGGTGCCCTTGGCGAGCACGTTCCAGGCGCCCCAGAGTCCGGAGACGCTGAGCGAGAAGCCGAGTACGTCGACCCGCTCGCCCTCGGCCACGAAGGGCATCAGCACCGCGAAGGCCACGAACGGGATCTCGATCAGCAGCCGCCGCAGCAGGAAGCCGGCCGGTATCCGGGCGACGGCCGCGACGGCCGCGAGGAGGACGGCGTAGGCCCCGAAGGCCCACATCGCCTCGCGCGGGGTGGAGACCACGACCACCACGAACGCGAAGGCCGCCGCGAGCTTGCAGTGCGGCGGCAGCGCGTGCACCGGGGAGTGCCCGGGGCGGTAGAGCTTGTGGGCGTGGCCCGCACCCATGTCAGCCCGCCGAGGCCGGGGCCGAGACCGGCTGCTCGTCCGTACGGCGGCGGCGGACCACCCAGAAGACGCCGGTGCCGACGGCGACGGTCGCCCCGACGCCGATGGCGCCCGCGAGGCCGCCGGACAGGCGGGCGTCGGTGACGTCCTTGACGGAGTAGTCGGCGAGCGGGGATCCGGCGGCCGCGTGCTCCTCGGCGGCGGCGTCGAACTTCTGGTCGGCGGCGACCTTCTCCAGGCCGTCGGGGCTGGCGGAGGCGTAGTACGAGACGAAGCCGGCCAGGACCAGGGCGGTGACCAGGCCGGTGGCCCACACCTTCTTGGTGGAGCGGGCGGCGGCCGGGGCGGGAGCGGCGGCCGGGGCGTCGACCAGCTCGCCGCCGACGCGCAGCTTCAGCGGGGCGGCCAGTCCGCGCGCCCCGTGCACCAGGTCGGGCCGTACGGCGATCACGGCGCCCACGGTGGCCGCGGTGATGGCGGCCTCGCCGATGCCGATGAGCAGGTGCACGCCGACCATCGCGGTGAACACCTTGCCGATCGGGACGTCGGTGGTCCCCCCGACGGCGTAGAGCGCGGTGAACGCGGCGGCGGCGCCGGGCACCGAGATCAGGGCTCCGGCGAAGGCGGAGACGGTCACGTAGGGGCGGCTGCCGGGCAGCACCTTGAGCAGCCCGCGGAAGACCCCGTAGGAGAGGAGGACGGTGACGACGCCCATGACGGTGATGTTGACGCCGAGGGCGGTCAGGCCGCCGTCGGCGAAGAGGATGCCCTGCATGAGCAGGACGACGGACACGCAGAGCACGCCCGTATAGGGGCCGACGAGTATCGCGGCGAGCGCGCCGCCCAGCAGGTGTCCGCTGGTACCGGCGGCGACGGGGAAGTTCAGCATCTGTACGGCGAAGATGAAGGCGGCGACGAGGCCCGCCAGCGGTGCGGTCCGCTCGTCGAGCTCGCGGCGGGCGCCGCGGAGGCTGACGGCGACGGCGGCGACGGCCGCCACTCCCGCGGCCACCGAGACGGGTGCGTTGATGAATCCGTCGGGCACATGCATGGAGTAGCTCCGCTTCTCACACAGTCTTTAACCGTTCAAGAATAGTGCTCAGTTGCAAAGCGTTGGCAAGAGCGTCCACATCACGAATAGGCCCGTGCGGAATCGTGGGAATGTGCGAGGCTGGAGGACAAACGGACGCAAATGTTCCGAAAAGAGGAGTCTTGTCGTGTCAGCCACCGCCGAGAATCCCCCCGCAAGCGCCACGGCGACCGCGACCGCCACCGCGACCGTGACCGCGACGGCCACCGCCGTCGAGGAACGCGTCACCGCGCGCGTCATCAGCGACGACCCGCTCTACCGGAAGGTTCCGGTGGCGCTGCGCTTCACCGCGGCCGAGCCACTGGCCGTGCGCATCGTCTTCCCGGCGGACCTGTCCCCCGAGGGCACCGACAACGAGTGGGTCTTCCCGCGCGCGCTGCTCGAGGCGGGCCTCCAGGCCCCGACCGGAACCGGGGACGTGCGCGTCTGGCCCTGCGGCCGCGTGCAGGCGGTGGTGGAGTTCCACTCCCCCGAGGGCGTCGCCGTGGTCCAGTTCGACATCGCCGCCCTGCGCCGCTTCCTGCGCCGTACGTACTCCCCCGCCACCCGGTAGGCGCAGCCCGGCCCGTCCGGCCGACACCCGTCCCGGCCGCCGCAACGCGACCCGGCCCCGTACCGCCTGGTGATCAGGCGGTACGGGGCCGGGGTGTCGGCCGTACGGGACGGGGTGTCGGCCCGTACGGGCGTCGGGGTCAGGCGCTGACCAGCTCGCGGTCCTTGTCCGGGCCCTCCGAGGAGGAGTCCGCGAGGTGCTTGCGCAGGCTCTCGCCCTCCACGTCGACGTTCGGAAGCAGCCGGTCCAGCCAGCGCGGCAGCCACCAGGCCTTGTGTCCGAGCAGGGCGAGCACCGCCGGGACGATGGCCATGCGGACCACGAAGGCGTCGAAGAAGACGGCGACGGCCAGACCGAAACCGATCATCTTGACCATCTGCTCACTGGCTCCGATGAAGCCCGCGAACACCGCGATCATGATGACGGCGGCGGCCACGACCACCCGCGCGCTGTACTGGAAGCCGGTCACCACGGCCTGGCCCGGGCGCTCGCCGTGGACGTACGCCTCCCGCATCCGGGTGACCAGGAAGACCTCGTAGTCCATGGCCAGGCCGAAGACCACGCCCACCATGAAGATCGGCATCATCGACATGATCGGGCCGGTCTGCTCCACGCCGAAGAGCGAGCCGAGCCAGCCCCACTGGAAGACCGCGACGACCGCGCCGAGGGCGGCGACGACCGAGAGCAGGAAGCCGAGGGCCGCCTTGAGCGGGACCAGGATCGAGCGGAACACCAGCATCAGCAGCAGGAAGGCGAGGCCGACCACGAGCGCCAGGTAGGGCAGCAGCGCGTCGTTCATCTTCTGCGAGAAGTCGATGTTCATCGCGGTGGCGCCGGTGACCATGACGTCGTCCCCGCTGCCGTCGCGGATCTCGTGGACCAGTTCCTCGGTCTGCACGGAGGACGGGCGGTCCTTCGGGATGACGGTGATCATCGAGGCGTCGCCGGCCTCGTTGGGCATCGGCGGGACGACCGCGGCCACGCCCTCCATGCCCTTGATCCGGTCGACGGTGGAGTCGGCGAGCGCCTTGTCCCCGTCCACGACCACCATCAGCGGGCCGTTGAAACCGGGGCCGAAGCCGTCGGACAGCAGGTCGTAGGCCTGGCGCTGGGTGGTGGAGACCGGCTGGGCGCCGTCGTCGGGCAGGCCCATCTCCAGCTTGCTCGCCGGGATGGCGATGACGCCGAGGCCGATCACACCGGCCAGCAGGACCATGACCGGGCGGCGCAGGACGAAGCGGGCCCAGCGGGTGCCGCCGTTGGCCTTCTTCTCGGTATCGGCCGCCTTGGCCTTGCCCTTGCCGAAGAGCTTGCTCTTCTCGCCCGCCGGCAGGACCTTCTTGCCCGCGAAGCCCAGGATGGCCGGGACCAGGGTGAGGGCGACCAGCACCGCGATGACCACGGTCCCGGCGGCCGCGAAGCCCATCTTGGTGAGCATCGGGATGTTGACGACGGCCAGGCCCACCAGGGCGATGACCACGGTCAGACCGGCGAAGACCACGGCGGAACCAGCGGTTCCGGCGGCCCGTCCGGCGGCCTCGTCGCGCTCCTGGCCCTCGGCGAGCTCCGCGCGGTAGCGGGAGACGATGAAGAGGGCGTAGTCGATGCCGACCGCGAGGCCGATCATCGTGGCGAGGGTGGCGGTGGTGTTGCCGAGGTCGAGCACGTTGGCGAGCGCGGTGATCGACGAGACGCCGATGCCCACGCCGATGATCGCGGTCAGCAGCGGCAGCCCGGCCGCGATCAGCGAGCCGAAGGTGATGACCAGGACGATCGCGGCGACCAGGATGCCGATGATCTCGCCGGAGCCGGTCTCGGGGGCCGCCATCAGCGCGTCACCGCCGATCTCGACGGTGAGCCCCTTGGCCTGGGCGTCCTTGCCGGACTCGGTCAGCGCCTCGCGGGTCGCGTCGGTCAGCTCCATGCCGCTGACCTTGTACTTGGTGCTGATGTAGGCGGTGGAGCCGTCCTGGCTCACGGCCTGGCTCTGGTACGGGTCGGCGACCGAGGAGATCTGGTCCTTGCCCGGACCGGACTTCAGGTCCTCGACGATCTTCTCGACCTGGGCCTTGGTCTCGGGATCGGTGACCTTGGCGCCGGCCGGAGCCTTGATGACGATCCGGGCGGTGGCGCCGTCGGCGGCCATCCCGGGGAACTTCTTGTCCAGCACGTCGAAGGCCTTCTGGGCCTCCGTGCCGGGTATCGAGAAGGAGCCTGAGGTGGGTGCGGACGCCGTCGCCGCGCCGAATCCGGCGGCGAACAGCAGCGCCACCCAGATGAGGGCGACAAGGCCGCGGCGCCGGAAGGCGCCCCGGCCGAGGCGGTAGAGGAAGGTGGCCACGTCGGTGGTTCTCCCGTTCGGGTCGTGGGATGGATCCGGTGCGGATCAGGGCATGGAGAGCCGGCCCGACGACGAGAGCGGCGTGTCAGGAACAGCAGGAGGTGCAGCGGGGACGGGGAGGAGGGGAGTTCAGACGCCGAGGGCGGGGAAGACCACGGCGTCGATGAAGTGGCCGAGGAAGTTCCGGTCCACCGGGCGGTCCTCGATCAGCGGGAGCGCGATGAACGCCCCGATGAGCATGTGCGGTACGAAGTCCAGTGCCGGGCAGTCCGGGCGGATCTCGCCCCGGTCCACCGCGCGCTGGAGCATCGCCTGGAGGCCGTTGATCTCGGGATCGACCAGCAGGTCGCGCAGGGCCTTGTGCAGCTCCGGGCTCTCGTGGACGGCATGGGCCAGGCCCCGCATCAGCGCGGTGTCCTTGGCCATCTGCGCGTCGTCGGAGCATTCGACCATGCGCGCGAAGTCCGCGCGCAGGCTGCCCGTGTCGATCTCCCGCAGCGAGACGGGCTGCGTACATCGCAGGGCCTTGGCGACCAGCTCGGGCTTGCTCCCCCACTGGCGGTAGAGGGTGGCCTTGCTGGACTTGGTGCGGGCGGCGACCGCGTCCATGGTCAGCGCCTCGTACCCCACTTCGCGGAGCAGGTCCAGGACCGCTCCGTGGAGTTCGGCTTCCCGCTCGGGGGTGATCCGGCTGCGCCGGGCCGCCATCGCCTCGGTCATCTCCGTGTCTCCCGTCCGAACGCGCCTCTTATCGAAACGAATGTGTTCCGTACACCCAAGACGATACCCCGGCCCCAAGCGAAACGAAACCGTTCCGTTTCGCTTGTGGGAGTGGCATGGATCACCTGTACGAGTTGCCGGGCCCCCCTGGCGCGGAAAGCATTGGGGGGTGAGTCACGACGTCGCGTACCTCCGCTTCCCGCACCTGCACGACGACCTGCTGTGCTTCGCCACCGAGGACGATCTTTGGGTGGCGCCCTTGGTTCCCCCTGGAGCTCCGGTGGGCCGCGCCTGGCGGATCACCGTCGACCGGACCCGGGTCAGCCATCCCCGCTTCTCCCCCGACGGCCGGCACATCGCCTTCACCACCTGGCGCAGCCTCGACCCCGAGATCCACCTCGCCCCCGTCGACGGGGGCCCGGCCCGCCAGCTCAGCTACTGGGGCTCCACCGACACCCGGGTCTGCGGCTGGGACCCGGACGGCAACGTCCTCGCGGTCTCCTCGCACGGCCAGCCCTTCTCCTACTTCGCCTGGGCCCACAAGCTCCCCACCGACGGCAGCCCCGGCGGACGCCTCCCCTGGGGCCCCTGCTCCGACATCCAGGTCGCCGACATCGGCGGGGAGCACCGCACCCTGCTCCTGACCGGCAAGCCGCCGCACGAGCCCGCCGCCTGGAAGCGCTACCGCGGCGGCGCCACCGGCCGGCTGTGGCTGCACGGCCGGCAGCTGCTGGAGGACGTCGAGGGCCACCTCGACTCCCCGATGTTCGTCGCCGGCCGCATCGCCTTCCTCTCCGACCACGAGGGCATCGGCAACCTCTACTCCTGCCTGCCCGACGGCACCGACCTGCGCCGGCACACCGACCACGAGGAGTTCTACGCCCGGCACGCCTCCAGCGACGGCACCCGGATCGTCTACCAGTGCGCCGGGGAGATCTGGCTGGTGGACTCACTGGCTCCGGACGCCCTCCCGCGCAGGCTCGACGTCCGGCTCGGCGGGCCGCGCGCGGGCCGCCGTTCGTACCAGGTGCCGGCCGCCAGCCACGTCGACTCGCTGTCCGTGGACGCCACCGGCCGGGCCAGCGCGGTCGTCGTACGCGGCAGCCTGTACTGGCTGACCCACCGCGACGGCCCGGCCCGGACCATCGCCGACACCCCGGGCGTACGGGTACGGCTGCCCGAGATGCTCGGCAGCGGCGGGCAGGTCGCGTACGTGACCGACGCCGAGGGCGAGGACGCCATCGAGATCGCCTACCTGCCGCGGGCCTCCGGGGAGCGGGAGCCGCGCCGGCTGGCCTCGGGAGAGCTCGGCCGCGTGACCGAACTCCTCTCGGACCCGGACGGGGAGCGGCTCGCCATCGCCTCCAACGACGGGCGGCTGCTGCTGATCGACGCAACCGAGGAGTCCAACGGGGAGGTCACCGAGCTGGTCCGGTCCATCAACGGGCCCGTCACCGACCTGGCGTTCTCACCCGACGGGGTCTGGCTGACCTGGTCCCACCCGGGCATCGGGCGGTCGCTGCGGCAGATCAAGATGGCCCGGATCTCCGGACCGGGCGCGCGGACCGTCGTGGACGTCACCAACGGCCGCTTCGAGGACGAGAACCCGGTCTTCACCCGCGACGGCCGCTACCTGGCCTTCCTCTCGTGGCGCGGGTTCGACCCGGTGTACGACGTGCACACCGGCGACCTGTCCTTCCCGCTGGGCTGCCGCCCCTACCTGGTGCCGCTCTCCTCGGCCACCCCCTCGCCCTTCGCCCTGTCCCCCGAGGGCCGCCCGGCGGCGGGCGGCCTCGACCCCGGCGAAGGGGAGCCCGACACCGGCGACGGCACGGTGACCGTGGAGGTGGAGGGCCTGGAGAGCCGCGTCACCCCCTTCCCGGTGACCGCGTCCAAGTACTCCGCCCTGTACCCGGTGCACGGCGGCGGACTGGTGTGGCTGCGCTGGCCGATCTCGGGCGCGCTCGGCGAGACCTTCGCCAACCCGGCCGACATCAGCGGCAAGCCCACGCTGGAGCACTTCGACCTCACCAAGGCCCGCAAGACCGAACTGGCCTCGGGGCTGGACTGGTTCGCGGTCAGCGGCGACGGCACCCGGCTCGTGATCAACGACGACGGCGACCTGCGGGCCGTCCCGGCCACCGAGTCGGGCGACAGCGATTCCACCGTCTACCTGGACCTGCGGCGCATCCTGCACGAGGTGGACCCGGCAGCCGAATGGCGCCAGGCCTTCGAGGAGGCCGGGCGGATCATCCGCGCCTACTTCTGGGAGCCGAAGATGTGCGGCATCGACTGGGACGGGGTGCTGCGCCAGTACCGCCCCCTGGTCGAACGGGTCGCCTCTCCCGACGAGTTCGCCGACCTGCTGCGCGAGGTCCTCGGCGAACTCGGCACCTCGCACGCCTACGTGGCCCCCGCGCGCCGCAACGAGGGCCCCCCGCACTACCAGCGGGCCATCGGGCTGCTCGGCGCCAACCTCGTGCACCGGGACGGCACCTGGGTGCTCCGCCGGATCCTGCCCGGCGAGTCCTCCGACTCCAAGGCCCGCTCCCCGCTGGCCGGCACCGGCATCCGGGAGGGCGCCGTGCTCACCCACGTGGACGGACGCCCGGTTGACCCGGTGACCGGCCCCTACCCGCTGCTGTCGGGGGCCGGCGGCACCACCGTCGAGCTCACCTTCCAGCCCGCGGAGGGCGAGGGCCGCGCCCGCCGGGTGGCCGTCGTACCGCTGGTCGACGAACGGCCGCTGCGCTACCAGGACTGGGTGTCCAAGCGGCGCGCGGTGGTCCGCGAGCTCAGCGGCGGCCGCTGCGGCTACCTGCACATCCCCGACATGGGCGGCTCGGGCTGGGCCCAGTTCAACCGCGACCTGCGGATGGAGATGTCCCGGCCCGCGCTGATCGTGGACGTACGCGGCAACGCGGGCGGGCACATCAGCGAGCTGGTCGTGGAGAAGCTGACCCGCTCCATCCTCGGCTGGGACCTCACGCGCAACGCCCAGCCGGTGTCGTACGCCTCCAACGCGCCCCGCGGCCCGATCGTGGCGCTCGCCGACGAGGCGACCTCCTCGGACGGGGACATGATCACCGCGGCCATCAAACTGCTCGGGCTGGGCCCGGTGGTGGGCCAGCGCACCTGGGGCGGGGTGGTCGGCATGACCGGCCGGCACACCCTCGGCGACGGCACGGTGATCACGGTGCCGATGAACGCCGCCTGGTTCCCGGAGTACGGCTGGTCGGTGGAGAACCACGGGGTCGAACCGGACCTCTCGATCCTGCGCACCCCGCTCGACTGGGCGGAGGGGCGGCACGCGCAGCTGGACGACGCCGTGCACCTGGCGCTGGAGCTGCTGGAGCAGGACCCGGCCGCCGTGCCGCCCGGCTACACGGACGTACCGGACCTGCGGCGCCCGAAGCTGCCGCCGAGGCCGTAGCGGGACGCGCGCAAGCCGAAGGGGCGCGACCGTGTCCGGTCGCGCCCCTTCGGCTTACGGCATGCGGCTCGGGATCAGGCGTCCCAGTTCTCGTCGAACTCGTCGCGGGCCCGGTCGGCCGGCGGCCGCTTGGCCTGGGGCCGCTGCTTCTCCCCGAGCTGCCGGGACCGCTCGGACGCCTCGTCCCGAACGCCCTTCGAGGCCTGCGCGGCCTTGGCCTTGAGTTCCTGCGCCTTCTCGTCGAACTGGTCCTTGATACCCATGCTCGTCACTCCATCAGGGGTGTTGGTGGTCGGGCCTCGACCAGACTGGCACGGGCGGACAAAGGCCGCATTTCGATCAGTTACCGTGCGTGCGCTCCCGCTCGTCCGCCGCCCCGCCGGCTCCGACGAGTCCCCTGGAGACACCGGCCAGGCGCGGCTCGAACCGCTTCATCTCGAGCTGCCCCACGGCCCCGATGATCCCCGGCAGGTAGCCGCGCACCCCCTGCATGCCGCGCAGCCACCACTGCGCGTACACGTGCGCCGAGCGCCGCTCGATGCCCGCGACGATCCGGTCGACGGCCGGGCCCAGCGGGTACGTGCGGTTCGAGGGCCAGGGCAGCCGCTGGCGCAGCTCCCGCATGACCTCGTCCTGATCGGCCCCGCGCACCATGTCGGTGTCGGTCCACGAGAGGTAGCCGACGCCGACCTTGACCCCCTTGTAGCCGACCTCGGCGCGCAGGCAGTGCGCGAAGGCCTCGACGCCGGACTTGGACGCGCAGTAGGCGGTCATCATCGGCGCCGGGGTGATCGCGGCGAGCGAGGCGATCTGGAGGAAGTAGCCGCGGCTCTCGGTGAGGACGGGCAGGAAGGCCCGGGCGGTCACGGCCCCGCCGATGAGGTTGACCTCGATCACCCGGCGCCAGGCGACGGGGTCGGAGTCGGCGAACGGCCCGCCGGCGGCGACACCCGCGTTGGCGACGACGATGTCGACCTTGCCGAAGCGCTGCTTGACCTCCTGCGCGACCCGGGCCATGGCCTCGTGGTCGGTGACGTCGGCGTGCCAGTGGTCGCTGTCGGTGTGCAGCCGCTCGGAGACCTCCTTGAGGGCCTCCGGCTCCAGGCCGACGAGCGCGATCTTCGCACCGCGCGCGGAGAGCTTGCGGGCGAGCAGCTCGCCGACCCCGCGGGCGGCGCCGGTGACGACGGCGACCTGCCCTTCCAGACTCCTGCGAGCGCTCACAACGACTTCTCCTTCTGGTCGAGGTACAGCGAGGTCAGCTCGCGCACGGCGGTGGTGACGGCCTCCGGGGCCTCGATCGGGGTCATGTGCCCCATGCCGGTGAGCTCGGTGAGGCCCACGCAGTTGGGCAGCGCGGCCGCCAGCCCGCGGGCGTGCACCACGGGCGTGAGCCGGTCGCCGGTGCCGCCGATGACCGCGGTGGGCACGGTGAGCCGGGCCACGTCGGCGTCCAGGTCCAGCCCGGCGAGCACCTCGGACCAGGCGTGCCGGACCCGGGTGGGGCAGGCGTGCACGATACGGGCGCACGCCTCCACCTTGTCCGGAGCGGAACCGGGGCCCATGGTCGCGTACTTGAGGATCTTCCTGGCGACGGGCGTGACCGGGCCGAGCGGCGCCCGGGCCCCGAGGACCGCGCCGGTGAGACGGGTCCGCGCCCGCCCGGGCCGCAGCGGCAGCACCCGCGCCTCCGCGACCAGCCGGCCGCTGCCGGTACTGCACAGCAGCGCGGCCGCGGCGTGCTCGGCGAACTCGGGCCGGGCGGCGGCCGCCATGATCGTCATGCCGCCCATGGAGTGCCCGGCGACGACGGCCCGCTCGCCGGGGGCGAGGGCGGCCTTGAACACGGCCACCAGGTCGTCGGCGAGGGCGGTGGTGCTGTGGGTCCGGGCGGCGGGGCTGCGGCCGTGGCCGCGCTGGTCGTAGGCGATGACCCGGTGGTCGGCCGCCAGTTCCCGGATCTGCGCGGCCCAGAACGCGGTCGAGCACGTCCAGCCGTGCGCCAGCACCACGGCCGGCGCGCCTTCGTCCCCGTGGACCTCGACGTGCAGCCGGGCCCCGTCGACGGATTCGGCGACGAGCTCGCGCCGCGCGGCAGGCGGCGCGAACCGCCCGGCGCTGACATGCATCAACCGACTCACGCGCCCCCCACCCCTCCCCCGGCCCCCAACTCAGCCTTGCCGGAGGCAGAACCAGCCTCGCCGGCGTTTGAGGC
>NZ_JBHXNP010000124.1:0-25936 GCF_042719495.1 Streptomyces sp. NPDC058525 | reverse complement strand
AGACCGTCCCAACCCGAAAAGACAAGGACCGGCGGGAACCCCCCAAAAGAACGGTCCACTGGGTCATGACCACCACCCATGCCCATCAGGGACCGACACCTTGTCACCGGGGACCAGCAGGATCCCCGCCCGGGCCCGGCGAGGAGCTCTTCCCCGACGGGTGCCGCCCAACCCGCACCAAACAGCGACCAGAAGCACATCGGAAGCCGGTAGGCGCGCCAGATCGCTACGCGCTCCTCATCTCTCAGCGTCCGACGGCCGTCTGGGGCTGGTAATAGGCGACAGACAGCGGTCAGGGGCTCATTCGGGGGTGTGCTGCCGTTCGCGGTGGAGGTCGCGGAGGAGGGCGATCTCGGCGCCGTGGTGCAGTACTTCCTGGTTGACCCACCAGGCGATGTCGATGAAGGGTTCTTCCGCGTCGCTGCCGTGTGGGTAGGTGCAGTACCCCACGGTGTCCAGTGCGGCGTCGTCGACGCTCAGCAGCGCCTTCCGCCAGGCGTCGGCGGCAGTGTCGAATGCCGCGACCGCCTCCTCGACGTTCCCGCTGACGGGATAGTCGTCGCGGGTCCGCGTGCGGCTGCCGGCAGTGTGGTCGGCGCGCAGGGTCAGCATTTCGCTGAGGTGGCTCAGGCGCCACGCGATGGTGGTGAACGGCGGCGGCCAGGGGTGCGGGTACTTCGCCGCGTCGCGCCCCCAGTCACCCGTGCCGGCCAGCAGAGTGGCACGCGGTCCGGGCCCCTCCGTCCGTCGCCGCACCGACCAACATCCCCCCACCGGCTCCCAGAGGAACTCCTCCCCGGTCATCGGCCCGACCTTCGTATCGGTCCCGTCACCGCTGTCCATGACAGGCCCTGACATGCGGTTGGTGAGGCGCTCGCGCGCAAAGTCGAACTGCTGCACCAACGGGACCAGACGAGGCGGAATCACGATCACTCCTGTGACGAGCGGCAGGGCAAAACTGACGCGCCAGCCTGTCAGAGCACCCCAGAAACCGCGTCTCATTTTCCGCACCCGCACACCGACACACCCACGCACCCGCACCCGTTCCCAGCCCCAGACGGCCGTCGGACGCTGAGAGATGAGGAGCGCGTAGCGATCTGGCGCGCCTACCGGCTCCGGATGGGCTTCTCGCCGCTGTTTGGTGCGGGTTGGGCGGCCACCGTCGGGGAATGGGCTGCCGGTCGCCCCGGGCGGGGATCCTGCTGGCCCCCGGACACAAGGTGCCGGTCCCTGATGTCCATAGGTGGGCATATGGAACCAGTGGACCGTTCTTTTGGGGGGTTCCCGCCGGTCCTTGTCTTTTCGGGTTGGGACGGTCTGTCAAGGGTGGCCGGAGGCCATCGCGAAGCGACGCGACGAAGGAGCGCCCTTGACAGGGCGGCCCGACCCGGAAGGACAGTAGGACGGGCGGGAAACCCCCAAACCCTCCCTGATCAGCATCAGCCGGAATCAGGCCCCGCAGTACCCGAAGCCCCGCCCGCCCATTCACTCCCCCTCGTTCACTCCCCCACTCCCCCTCCCTCACTCCCCCGACCCCTCGCTCACCCCGCCCTCACGCCCGCTCCCCGTAGGGTGTGCGGAGCACCAAATCGGTGCTTACCGCATCAAAGGACCACGGAGTGAACCACCAGCAGCCCGGAATCCCAACCTCCCCCTCCACCACGGCCTCCGACACCACCCCCACACCCACCCCGGCCCCCCTCCCCCCGCCCCGTCGCGGGGCGGACTGGATGTTCGGCGGGGTCTACGGGACGGTGCTGGCCAGTGGGCTGTTGGCGGCGCTGGACCAGAAGGGCGGGGACTACACCCCGTTCTACGACGCCAGCTGGGTGGTCGTCACCGCGGTGACGGCCGGGCTCGCGCACGGCTACTCGCACCACATGACCACCCATCAGCAGGGCTCCGCAGGACACCGGTGGCGGCTGCTGGTCACGGCGCTGTGGCACGAGTGGCCGATGATCGTGGCCACCCTGCCCACCGTGCTACTCCTCGTCCTCGCCGGGCTCACGGGCTGGGACTCGTACGGCGTGACCGCCGTCGGCCTCGGCCTGAACACCGCCCTGCTGTTCGCGTGGGGCTCGTGCGTGGCGATCCGGGTCGGCTACCGGCTGCGCTCCGCGCTGCTCATAGGGCTGGCCGACGCCACGATCGGACTGGCCATCATCGTGGCGAACGCCCTGATCAAGTAGCGGCCACCGACCGCCACCACTCCCCCCAATCCCTCACTCCCCCACCCCCCTCACTCCGTAGGCAACTGCCCCTCCGCCTCCGCCAGGATCTCCGTCACCCGCACCCCGAACTCCGCCCCGCGCGGGTCCGCCACGCCGGTGCGGGCCGCCGTGAGCAGTGCGTCCAGGGCGCGCCCGTAGGCGCCGGGTACGTCGCTCCAGCCGGGCAGTGTCTGGACGCCCTCGGTGCCGCGCAGTTCCAGGCCCACCCCGGCGGCCGCCTTCGGCGCGCCCAGGCTGAGCACGGCGGTGCTGGCGGCGCCGGAGGTGTGCCGCAGGGCCAGCTGGACCACGTCGGAGGGGCCCCGGGTGGCGCTGACCGAGGTGACGTCGCCGAGGATCGGGACCAGTACGGACAGCGCGTGCGGGCCGACGTCCCACAGCCCGCCCTTGGCCTTGCGCCAGGGCGAGGCGGCGTACGCGCTGGGCGTGCCGTCGGGCGGGAAGACGGCGCCGAGCCAGTGCGCGGCGGCCGTGAACCAGCCGGGGCGGGCGGCCTGTTCCGCGACCCAGCCCGCGGTGGGCTCGGCGAAGCGGAGGGTGAAGAAGACGACGGTGGCGACCTGGTGCCGCGCGGCGGCGTCGGCGACGGCGCGGGCGTCCTCGACCGTGGTGGCGACGGGCTTGTCGAGCAGCAGGTGGCAGCCGGCGGCGGCGGCGCGGACGGCGAGCGGGGCCTGTACGTCCGGCGGCAGGGCGAAGGCCACGGCGTCACAGTCGGCGAACAGTTCGTCGGGGTCTTCGTACACCTTCACGCCGTACGCCTCGGCCAACTCGGCCGCCGCCTCGGGCCGGCGGCCCCACACGCCGGCGAACTCGGAGCCGGTGTGCGCGGCGAGGGCGGGGGCGTGCGTGCGGTGCGCCCAGGGCCCGGTGCCCAGCAGTCCGACCCGGGGCCGGGATCCCGCGGCGGCATCCCCCGCCGGACGCGCGGCCGGACGCGCGGCAGGGTGCGCGGCTGGATCCTCGGCAGCCCGCTCGGCACCGCTCTCGGCGCCGCTCTCGGCACGGTTCTCGGTGGGGTCTCCGGCAGAGGTCACATCAGACAAAATGCTCACCCGCCCAGTCTGCCCCACCCGGACAGGTGTGCCTCCCCCAACCCGCGACCAGCCCGCACAACCCACCCGACCTACGGTGCAAACCTCGGTAACACGGGGTTCACACATGGGCAACGGAAGGGAAATCGCGGGCGGGCACGCTGCGGTCATCACCGCAGCGACGAAGCCGCGAGATGAAGCAGCGACCAGCAGCACCGCAGAGTCTGAGGATGGGGCCCGTGAGCTACAAGGCTGAATACATCTGGATCGACGGCACCGAGCCGACGGCGAAGCTTCGCTCCAAGACGAAGATCCTGGCCGACGGCGACGTGCTGCCGATCTGGGGCTTCGACGGATCGAGCACGAACCAGGCCGAGGGCCACGCCTCCGACCGCGTCCTGCAGCCGGTCTTCTCCTGCCCGGACCCGATCCGCGGTGGGGACAACGTCCTCGTGCTGTGCGAGGTCCTGAACATCGACATGACCCCGCACGAGTCGAACACCCGCGCGCTGCTGCGTCCGGTCGCCGAGAAGTTCGCCGGGCAGGAGCCGATCTTCGGCATCGAGCAGGAGTACACCTTCTTCGACGGCACCCGTCCGCTCGGCTTCCCCGTGAACGGCTTCCCGGCCGCGCAGGGCGGTTACTACTGCGGCGTCGGCTCGGACGAGATCTTCGGCCGCGAGATCGTCGAGAAGCACCTGGACCACTGCCTGGCGGCGGGCCTGAGCATCTCCGGCATCAACGCCGAGGTCATGCCCGGCCAGTGGGAGTTCCAGGTCGGTCCCGTGGGCCCGCTGGAGGTCTCCGACCAGCTGTGGATCGCGCGCTGGCTGCTCTACCGCACCGCCGAGGACTTCAACGTGTCGGCGACGCTGAACCCGAAGCCGGTGAAGGGCGACTGGAACGGCGCGGGCGCGCACACCAACTTCTCGACGAAGGCGATGCGCGAGGACTACCGCGCGATCATCTCCGCGTGCGAGGCGCTGGGCGACGGCAGCAAGCCGATGGACCACGTGAAGAACTACGGCGCCGGCATCGACGAGCGTCTGACGGGCCTGCACGAGACGGCCCCGTGGAACGAGTTCAGCTACGGCGTCTCGGACCGCGGCGCCTCGGTCCGCATCCCGTGGCAGGTGGAGAAGGACGGCAAGGGCTACATCGAGGACCGCCGCCCGAACGCCAACGTGGACCCGTACGTGGTGACCCGTCTCATCACGGACACCTGCTGCACGGGCCTGGAGAAGGACGACCTGGTCTAGGGCCTCGCCCCCAACTCCCCGGCGTACCTCCCCTCCCCGCGCCTCCCCGCGCCACCTCGTACGCCACCGACGCCCGTCGGGCCGCCTCAGGCCCGGCGGGCGTCGTCGTGCGCCGGCGCCACCGGATCTCCGGGTGTTGTGTCCCGTATTGAGGCGAGTCGCTCGAGGGAATATGGGATTCCGCTCCACGACGTGAGACGAGGTCTGCCCCCGTACCCGCCCGTCTGCTTGAATGGACGCATGGCCAGCCACTCGCACACCTCGTCAGGTCGCAGGGACCTCGAGCCGTTCTGGCCGTCCCGTCAGGACCACGATTTCGACCGGGTGTGTTGCCGCGCGAAGAACGCGCCGGCCCTCTAAAGCCTCCGGATCGACCTCCTGATCTGCGTCGAGGCCTTCGGTCTGCGCGGTACGACATCGACGACGTCCCTCCGTACGTCTCCTGCCGACCACTCCGCGTGAAAGAGCTGACCACTCATGACCCAGACCCAGACCCGTCCCCTCGCGACCGCCGCGTCCGCCGGGACCGCCACCCACCTGACCTTCCCGCCCAGTCCGCGCCACCGGCTGCGGGCCGTGGACCGGGACGAGGTGTCCCGGGTGGTCGACCTGCTCCCGCCCGGCGCCACCTGGCTGCCCGCGCCGCAGCACACCCTCCCGGCGCTGCCCGGCCAGCCGCCGATGGTCGGCTACCTGGTCCTGGTGCCGGCCGACCAGCAGCAGCCGGTCGCCTTCGCCCCGCAGGCCGTGTCCGCACCGCCGGCACCGGTGACGGCGGCACCCTCCGCTCGCGCCTCCGCCTCCGCCTCCGCCTCCGAGGGCGACACCCTGGTCCGCATCGACCCGTCGCAGCGCACCGCCGAGGTCGACGGGCGGGTGCTCGACCTGACCTACCTGGAGTTCGAGCTCCTCGCGCACCTGGTGAAGCACCCGCACCGGGTGCACAGCCGGGACCAGCTGGTGACCACGGTGTGGGGCTACGGCCACGTCGGCGACGGCCGGACCGTGGACGTCCACGTCGCCCGCCTGCGCCGCAAGCTGGGCGCCGCGCACCGCGGGGCGATCCAGACGGTGCGCCGGGTGGGCTACAAGTACGCCCCCTGAGCACCCCCGAGCCCAACTGATCGACGTACGCGAAGGGCCCGTACTCCCCCAGGGAGTACGGGCCCTCGGCGTGACGGCCGGTCAGCGGCCGGTCAGCGGTTAGGCAGCGGCCAGGCCGCGGCTAGGCGGCGGCCTTGGCCCGGCGCGCGGCGATGAAGCCGAGCAGCAGGTCGAACGCCAGGAACACGAGCAGGCTGATGCCGAGCATCGGGACGAACCAGCCGACGACGGCGGTCGCCGCGGCCAGCGGCAGCATCACGGTCACCGGCACCTTGCGCCAGGCTCCGCGCGGCTGGGCGCGGCCGACGGACAGCCTGCGGTCCTTCGTCGGCCGGCGCAGCCACCACATCCGGTAGCCCCAGAAGACGAGGAACATCAGCCCGACGGCGAGTGCGGCCAGCGCGATCTGGTTGGCGAGCCCGAAGGTCAGGCCCATGTGCACGTCGATGCCGAAGCGGGTCATCTGGGCGAGCAGGGGGTAGTCGGCGAAGCGCAGTTCGTCCATGATCCGGCCGTCGGCCGGGTCGACGGAGACGGCGTCGAGGTGGACCGGGACCTGCTTGTCCTTCTCCTTGACCACGTAGCCCTTGCCCTTGGCGGGGAGGGTGATCTGGAGGTACTCGGTGACCCCGGCGGCGCGGGCGGCGTCGACGGCCTTGTCGATGCCGATGTCGGCGGTCGGTGCGGGCGGGGGCATCTCGGTGCCCTCGGGCATGGTGTGGCCCGCGTGTTCGTCGGAGCCGCCCGCTTCGGCGCCGGGGGTGAGCTGGGCGGAGACGGCCGGGGTGGCGCCGCCGAGGCTGTCCTGGAGCTGCCCGATGTTCTCGCCGGCGTACTTCGACCAGGTCAGGCCGGTGGCGGAGAGGACGACGAGGCCGGCGACGGACCAGAGTCCGACGACCCCGTGCCAGGACAGGGTCCGGCGCAGGCCGGTGGCCTTGCGGTCCGGGAGGACGAGGTCGGCCTTGCGCTTGCGGCGGCGGCCGATCCACAGGGCGAGTCCGCCGAGCGCGACCACCCACAGCCAGCTCGCGGCGAGCTCGCTGTAGTTCCGGCCGAACTCCCCGAGGTGGAGGCTGGAGTGGAACTCGCTCAGCCACGTCCGCAGCGGCAGCGCGTCGCCGGAGGTGGCGAGCCGGCCGCGCACCTCGGCCGTATACGGGTCGACGAAGACGGTGAGGGTCTCTCCCTCCGGGAGCCCCTCGCTCTCCATGATCACCCGGGTCGTCGCGTCGGCCTCGGGCGCGGGCCATACGGACACGACCTCGCCCTGGGGCGCGGCGCCCCGGGCCGCTTCGACCTGGGCGCTGAGCGGCAGGGCGCTCTCGCCGACGCGGGAGACGGTGAGCTCGTCGGAGTAGATGACGTTCTCGGCCTGCCACGAGGCGGCGTAGAGCAGGCCGGTGGCGGCGGCGAGGAACAGCAGCGGGGCGATCAGCAGGCCCGCGTAGAAGTGCATGCGCAGGAGCAGCGGCCGCAGGGCGGCCCAGCCGCCGCCGCGGCGGTTGGCCGGGGCGGAGGTGTCGGCCGTGGCGGATGTGTCGGCCGCGTCGGCTATGCCTGCCGCGTCGGCTGAATCGGCGTCCCGGGTCGGGACGTCGCGAACCTCGTCAAGAGACATGGTGGTCCTAGGTGTTGGCGAAGACATGGGGAACCGGCCCCAGGTCTCGCCGCCTCGCTCAGACGCGGGCGGGGCAGCCGGGGGCCGTGGTGCGGAAGGCTCGGCCCGCGGGCGGGCCGCGCCGCACCACGGCATAGGCGTGCACGGCCCCGCGCAGGCTGCGCGGCCGTTCGTACGGGGGGACGGGCGCGAGCGGGACCGGTACGGCGGCCACCCGCGCCCCGGCCAGGGCGAGCGCGCGGGACAGCGGCCGGGCCGCGTGGAGGGCGGCGGCGCCCAGGGTCCGGGCCAGCCGGAAGACGGCGGCCTCGCCCCACGCCAGCCAGGCGGCGCAGAACAGTCCGGCCAGCACGTGCGCGGCGATCATCCCGACCCCGCCGTGCCCGGCCATGCCCGCCATATCGGCCATGCCGGCCATGTCGGGTGCCGCGCCCGCCACGTCCGACGGCATGCCGGCCATGTCCGTCATGCCGGCCGTCTCCGCCGTCCGGGCCGTGTGCGCCGCGCCGCCCGGGGCTGCGGCGGCCATCGCGCCCATGTCCATGGCCGGCATGTGGTGGTGCGCCGCCGAGGGTGCGGGCTTCGCGGCCTGGCTGCCGGAGAAGAGGAGGTGCAGCACCCCCTGGACGGCGAGCACCGAGGTGGCGATCCCCGCCGGTCCCCGGCGACGGCCCGCGGCGGCCCAGGCCAGGGCACCGGTCACCGCGAATGCACCCATAAGGCCCGGGAGGGGAACGTCCGCGCCGGACATGTGCGAATGCCCCACCGCACCCAAAGCGGTACACACCGCCGCGAACATCGCGGCCCGCGTGGCGCGCATCGGCGCGGGGTGCTGGAGCATGGCCGGAACATGCTCGCACGGGGCCCGGTGGTGTCCGCCAGAGGGCCGTATCCGATCATGGTCGGGTGAATCCAATGCCGCTGGGAGCCGTGTACGCGGGTGGGGTCCAGCTCGGGGCGTACGCCTTGGAGCGGATGGGACAGGAGGAGCGGGAGCGACTGCTCCGCACCTGCTCCACGAATGTCGACAATCTCGCCGCCGGGCGCTGGGAGACGCTGCTGACCAGCGCTCTCGTCGTCGAGGAGCCCATGCCGCTGCCGTACGCGCTGCTGCTCCTCGCCGTCCTCGGATACGCCGAGTACGCCTACGGCGCCTGGTGGACGGCCGCGGTGTTCCTGTTCGGGCACGCCGCGGCGACCCTCCTCGTGTACGGCGCCCTGCGCAGGACGGCCGATCCGGACACCCGGCGCGCCCTGGACGTGGGGACCAGCTACGGCTTCAACGCCGTGCTCGGATCCCTGACCTCGGCCCTGCCGCGCGGCATCGTCCGCACGACCGCCCGGGTCGGGCTGCTGGCGCTCGCCGCGGCGCCGGTCGTCAAACGGGGGCGGACCTTCACGGACGCCGGACACCTGGCGGCCCTCGGGATCGGCATCGGGGTCTCGCTGGCCCTCGATTGTCTTTCCGGAGCGAAACATCAGAAAATCGCTTGAGCTGCACGAACCGCGCGAAACGCACTTTCTGCGCGACCGGAATCAGCCGCACCCCGCGCACCAACCGCTTCATGACACGAGTAACTCGCACACCGCTGGAGCCACCACGATGACCGCCACCCCCGCCACCACCGTCGCCAACCTCCGCGACCTCGGCGGCACCCCGCTCTCCGGCGGCCGCACCGTCCGTCCGGGCCTGGTGCTGCGCTCCGGCCAGCTCGACCGGCTCGACCTCGACTCCGACCCCGCGGTGGCCGCGCTGGGGGTGCGGACCGTCATCGACTTCCGCACCGACGCCGAGCGCGCCGACCACCCCGACCGGATACCCGCCGGGGCCCGGCTGCTGGTCGCCGACGTGCTGGCGGACAAGATGAACGCGGGTGTGGGCCGGATGCCCGCGGCCGCCCAGCTCAAGGACCTGCTGTCCGACCCGGTCGTCGCCGAGGAGCACCTGGGCGGCGGCAAGGCGCAGGCCCTGTTCGGCGACGTCTACCGCTCCTTCGTGCAGACGGGCTCCGCCCAGGCCGCGTACCGGCTGCTGCTCACCGAGGCCGCCGCCGCGGAGGCCGGCCCGCTGCTCTTCCACTGCACGGCCGGCAAGGACCGCACCGGCTGGGGCGCCACGGTCATCCTGTCGCTGCTGGGCGCGGACGACGAGACGCTGATGGCCGAGTACCTGTCGGTGAACCCGGCGGTCAAGCAGGCCTTCGCCCCGATGATCGAGGGCTTCACGGCGGCCGGCGGCGACCCGGACATCGCGCTCGCGCTGATCGGCGTCTTCCCCTCGTACCTGGAGTCCGCGCTGACGGAGGTCGAGACGCGCTACGGCTCGATGGAGAAGTACGTGCGCGAGGGACTCGGCGTCTCCGACGAGACGGTCGAGGCGCTGCGCACCCGCCTGGCCTAGGCCGCCCTTTTCGGATCCGGCCGGCCGGCGGGGGGTTTCCGCCCGGCCGGGCGGGTGACCATCCGACGATTCGCTCGTTCTGCTGAACGTGACTGCGCCGGATACCGCCACCCTCGTCCCGTCTCCCGATGTCGAGCAGGCCGAGGCCGCCATCGTCGAGCACTACCCGCGGCTGGTGCGGCTGGCCTACCTGGTGCTGCCGCCCGCCCTCGGCCGCAACCGCCGGGTGCTCACCGCCCATTCGCTGGTCCAGCGGGCCCTGCCGCGCGGGCGGCGGGACGCGGCGGCGGCCGTGCGCGGCGGGGTGCCGGGCCAGCGCGGCGGCGAGGGTGAGGCCGGGTACGCGTACGTGCGGCTGCGCGTGCTGCGCGCCGCCCTGGAGGCCGGGGTTCCGCTGACGTTCCGGGCGCTGCCGCGCCGTGCGCAGCTCCCGCCGCTGCTGCCGCAGGTGTGGGGGCTGCGGCTGTTCCCGCGGGCCGGCGGGGCCGAGGAGCTGGCGCTCGACCAGTGGCTGGCCACGCTCGACGGGGCCGGGCGGGCCGCCTGCGTGCTGCGGGCGCTGGAGCGGCTGCCGGAGCCGGAGGTGCTGCGGGTGCTGGACGAGGCCGGGGTGGCCGATCCGGCCGCGGCGGTCGCGGAGTCCGGGGATCCGGCGCACGACTCGCTGTTCGCCTCGCCCGAGTTCGACCCGTGCGTGCTCCAGGCCCGGCCCACCGACCTGCTGCGGCGGCGCCGGCTGGTGCGGGCCGGGCTGGCCGCCGGGGCCGCGCTCGCGGTGTGCGGGGCGCTGCTCGCGCTGCCGGGCGGGGGCTGGGGTGCGGACGGGGCCGCCGCTCCGCCGTACTCCCGCAACGCCGCGGCCGAGCAGGCGCTGGATCCCGGCAAGCTGCTGCGGGCCGCGCCGGCGCTCTGGCGCACGTCCTCCCGTACGGGCTTCTCCGCGTGGCCCGCCCGCGGCGACCGCGCCGACGACACCGGGCTGCTGCGCCGGGCGCTGGCCGTGTGGGCCCGTCCCGGTGCCTCGGTGGTCGTCTCGGCAACTCCGGGGACCCCGTCGGGGCCGCCGATGGGTCCGGCGCAGCTGCTGTTCGCCGGCGCCGTGGACCAGGCGGTCGTGGTCCTGCTGTACGACGGGCTGCGGGTGGTCCGGTACGCGGAGCCGCTCGCCGGGACCACCGGCGCCGCCCTGGACTTCGCGCGGACCGACGGCGCCTCGGCGGACACGGCGACGGCCCTGGTGCTCAGCCGGGTCGACGGCAACGTCCGCTACCTCACCGCCCCCTGGGTCACCGGCGCGGCCCTGCGGGACCTGCTCAAGCCGGGTGAGGCGGCGGTGGCGCTGAAGCCGGCTCCGGACGGGGTGACCCCGCCGGTGCCGAGCCCCGCTCCGGCGGGCAGCTGCACCGGTTGGAACGCCCTCGCGCTGACCGGCGACGGGGCGACGCGGCTGATCACCGACCTCGGTGAACTGACCCCGGCCCGGCTGACGTCGGGTGCGCCGGGTGCGGAGCGCGATGTGACGGAGGCGGCGGAGCTCGGGGACTGGTCGCGGATCGCCTGCCTGCTGCCGTCGGTGCGTTCGCACGGGGTCCGTACGGTCAACGCGTGGACGTACGCCAAGCAGCCGCTGCCCGAGGGCGACGGGACGGCGACCTGGCTGTGTACGCGGGCGGAGACCTGGCAGGGTTCGGCGGACCGGGTGCAGGCGCAGTTCCTGGCGCCGGGTGCGCCGCTCGCGGCGCAGGCCGCCCGGTCGGAGGGTTCGCCGGCGTGCGGGCCGCGGGAGCCGCGGGTGCTGGCGGGCGTACTGTGGAAGTCTCGTGCGGGGCAGTGGTACGTCCTGGCGGCGGGCAGTGCGCAGTTCGCCTCGCTGTCGGTGTCGGGCGGCGGGGTGAGCGGGTCGGCGAACGGCAACCGGCTGGCGGTGAAGGCGCCGGCCGGTGCGCAGGTCGATCTGTCGGGCAAGCTGACGGACGGGACGAAGGCCGGGGCGCTGCGCTGAGAGAAGTCCGCGCAGAGGGGTTCTCCTCTCCCTTACCCATCAGTACATTGACGCCATGTCTAATACGCCGCTCGCGCCCGCCCCCGTGGCGTCGGAACACGTGGACCTGAGGCCCCGGAACGTGTCCTTCGGCTGGGAGGACACCCCGCTCCACTGGCTGCCGAACGATCCCTTCACCGGGCACATGATCAATGTGCTGCACCTGCTGCTCCCCGCGGGCGAGCGGTGGTTCGTGCACGTCTACAAACAGGTGCTCCCGCACATCACGGACGAGCGGCTGCGCGCGGACGTGGTCGGCTTCATCGGGCAGGAGGCCATGCACGCCGCCGCCCACGACGACGTACTGCCCCACCTGAAGCGGCTGGGGCTGGATCCGACCCCGTACACGGCGCAGGTCGACTGGCTCTTCGAGAAGCTGCTGGGCGACAGGACCCTGCCGCCGGGCAGGGCGCGCCACTGGTGGCTGATGGAGCGGGTCGCGATGATCGCCGCGATCGAGCACTACACGGCGTTCCTGGGCGACTGGGTGCTGAACGCCGACGAGTTGGACCGGCGCGGCGCCGACCCGATGATGCTCGACCTGCTGCGCTGGCACGGGGCGGAGGAGGTCGAGCACCGCTCGGTGGCCTTCGACCTGTTCATGCACGTGGACGGCGGCTACCGGCGCCGCGCGCGGACCTGGGCGACCGCCTTCTCGGCCCTGGTGTTCCTGTGGCAGCGGGGCGTGCGCTTCTTCATGGAGAACGATCCGCACCTGGTGGACGGCAAGGCCTCCTTCGGCCAGTTCTTCCGGGCCGGGCAGCAGGGCGTCCTGCCGTCCACCGGCGCCATGCTGAAGTCCATACCGAAGTACCTCGCCCGCACCTACCACCCCTCGCAGGAGGGCTCGACGGCCCAGGCGGTGGCCTATCTGGCCGCCTCCCCCGGTGCGAACGGCGGCCCGGCCGGCGGCGTGGACAGCGGCGTGAACAGCGGGGTGAAGGCATGAGGCGCGCCCTCGCGGTCACCGCCGTCGCCGGCGCGGCCTGGGTGGCCCGGCGGGCCCTGAGCCGCCGCATCGCGGCCTCCCCGCTCTGGCCGCTGCCCGCCCTGGGAACCCCCGTCTCGGGGTACTCGCCGCGCCGGCCGCTGCGCGCGCTGATCGTCTCCCGTACCGAACCGGCCGAGGGGGTGCTCCGGCTGACCGTGGAGTCCCCGGAGCTCCCGGCCTGGACCCCGGGCGCGCACGTGGACGTCGTCCTGCCCTCGGGCCTGGTCCGCCAGTACTCGCTGTGCGGCGACCCGGCCGACGCCGGTACGTACACGATCGCGGTCCGGCTGATCGAGGACGGCCGCGGCGGGTCCCGCGAGGCGCACGCCCTGCTGGTCGAGGGCGCGGAGCTGGAACTGCGGCCGCCGCGCAACCGGTTCGAGCTGGTCCCGGCCCCCTCGTACGTGTTCGTCGCGGGCGGCATCGGCATCACCCCGATCCTGCCGATGCTCCGGGCGGCCACGGCGGCGGGCGCCGACTGGACCCTCCTCTACGGGGGCCGCTCGCGCGCCTCGATGCCCTTCCTGGCCGACCTGGCGGTCCACGGCGACCGGGTCACCGTCGTCCCCGAGGACGAGGCGGGCCTGCCCGACCTGTCGGTGCTCGCCGCGGCCCGGCCGGGCACGCTGGTCTACTGCTGCGGTCCGGAGCCGCTGATGGCGGCCGTCACGGCGGCGGCCGCGGACCCGGCCGCGGTCCGCCTGGAGCGCTTTGCGCCCCCGGCGCCGGGCCCGGCCCGGCCCTTCACCGTCGAACTGCGGCGCTCGGGGCGCACGGTAGAGGTGGGCGCGGCCGAGTCCGCGCTGGCCGCGGTGCGCCGGGAGCTGCCGGACACCCCGTACTCCTGCGAGCAGGGCTTCTGCGGGACCTGCCAACAGCGGGTGCTCGCGGGCGAGGTGGAACACCGCGACGAGCTGCTCACGGACGGCGAACGGGAGGACTCCATGCTGCTGTGCGTCTCGCGCGCGAAGGACGGTCACCTCGCCCTGGACCTGTGACCTGTCCGTACTAGGGTGTCCGCATGACAACCGGGGTGCGGCGCAGGATGGGTGTCGAGGAGCGGCGGCAGCAGCTGATCGGGGTTGCCCTGGAGCTGTTCAGCCACCGCTCCCCCGACGATGTGTCGATCGACGAGATCGCCGCGGCCGCGGGCATATCGCGGCCGCTCGTCTACCACTACTTCCCGGGCAAGCTGAGCCTGTACGAGGCCGCGCTGCGGCGGGCCGCCGACGAGCTGGCGCTGCGGTTCGTGGAGCCGCAGGAGGGGCCGCTCGGGGCCCGGCTGCTGCGCGTGATGGGGCGGTTCTTCTCGTTCGTCGACGAACACGGGCCGGGTTTCTCGGCGTTGATGCGCGGCGGCCCGGCGGTGGGCAGCAGCCAGACCAACGCCATGATCGACGAGGTGCGGCAGGCCGCGTACGAGCAGATCCTCGCGCACCTGGGCATCGGCGTGCAGGACCCGCCGGCCCGGCTGGAACTGGTGGTGCGGTCCTGGGTGTCGCTGGCCGAGTCCACCGCGCTGATCTGGCTGGACGGGCGGCGGATCCCCCGGGCCGAGCTGGAGTTGCAGCTGGTGCACGACTTCGCGGCGCTGGCCGCGGTGAGCGCGGCGTACGACGCGGAGATGGCGGGGATCCTCGTACGGATCCTGGCCGACGAACCCGCGGACGGGCCCTTCGGGGAGCTCGTCGGGCGGCTCGCGGCCCTGGTTCCGCCCGGGGTGCCCGACCCGAGGTGATCTTGCTCGATAATGCCCGCGTGATCATTGACGACGGCATCTTGTTCCGGCGCGCCGAGGAGAAGGACGCCGGCCTGCTGGTGCGGCTCTACGACCAGGCCGCCCGCTGGATGCAGAAGCACGGGATCGAGCAGTGGAAGCCCGGTGACAAGGACGCCGCGCACTTCCGGTCGAAGATGCGCGACGGCGAGGTGTGGATCGCCGCCGACGCCGACGGGCAGGTCTGCGGGGCGTACGAACTGTGGTGGTCCGACGAGGAGGCCTGGGGGGTTCAGCCGCCCGTCGCGGGCTATGTGCACCGGCTGATGGTGGCCCGCGAGGCCGCGCCCGCCGGAACCGGGCGCCGCATGCTCGAGCATGCCGAGCGGCGGATCGCGCGGACCGGGCGGGAGCGGGCGCGGCTGGACTGCGTCTCCACCAACCCCCGGCTGCTCGCGTACTACCGGGGTGCGGGCTACCGGGTGGTCGGGGAGTTCCCCCACAAGGAGGGGAAGGACGGCAGGGTCTACGGGGTGATCCTGCTGGAGAAGCGGCTGGACCGGCTCAGCGCCGTGTGAAGACCGAGACGGTGCGGGCGGGGGCGGTGAACTCTCCTGTCGTCGCGTCGTACGTGGACCGCTTGACGGTGGCGTCGGAGCCGGCGGCCTGCACCGGGTGCAGGGCGTAGCCGGTGCCCGCGAGGGCGGGGACGCGCTGGGGGCGGGCGGTGGGGGTGGCGTTGAAGACCACCACCAGGTCGCCGAGGACCATGGTGATCACCCCCGGGGTCTCCTCGGTGCCGGAGAGCGGGAAGGACAGCCGGTCCTGGACCGCCTGCGCCGTGGTGAGGGCGAAGGCCGGTTCGGTCGTGCGGATCCGCAGCAGGTCGCGGTAGGCGGCCGAGGCTCCGGTGATCTCGGCGCAGCCGGGGGCCGGGGTGGTCAGCAGGGGCTTCGCGTACAGCCACTTGGAGGCGTTGTCGGCGGCCGGGGGCAGGCCGCGGCCGAAGCCGTTGCCGTCGCGGCAGTCCCAGTGCAGGGCGTTGAACCAGTCGCCGCTGTCGTAGGAGTTGCGGTCGAGGGACTTGGAGCGGAGCAGGTCGGTGCCCGCCTGGGAGAGGGCCGGGCCCTGGGAGAGCGTGGCCGTGGCCATGGCCAGGACCTGCATCCGGGCCTTGTCCGCGGCGCTGGTGGCCGGCGGGAGCTTGTAGGTCAGGGCGTCGGCGAGGGTCTCGTTGTCGTGGGCGTCGGCGTAGGCGAGGGCGTCGCCGGGGGCGGCCGCGTAGCCGGCCGGGGAGCCGTTGTAGTCCACCTCGGAGCCCTTCACGCGGCGGCCGGCGGTGTCGGTGAAGGTGTAGGGGGCGAGGTTGCCGGACAGGCCGACCTTGATCAGGTCCTGGGCGTGCAGGAGGCGGGCCTTCTGCTCGGCCGGGGTGCCGTTGGCGGGCGATCCGTTGGGCTCGGTGAACAGGCCGGAGGCGAAGCCCTGGACGCGCGGGTCCTCGTCGAAGGGGCCGCCGCCGCGGACCGCGTCGCGCGCCCGGTCCGAGAAGGTGGCGATGCCGGTGCCGGCCATGTTCTTCTGCGTGGCCTGCACGAAGCGGGCGTCGTCGGCGATCTCGCCGAAGTTCCACCCCTCCCCGTACAGGACGATCTTCTTGCCGTCGACCCCGTCCTTGGCGACGGTCAGCCCGTCGAGGGCCTTGCGGACGGCGAGGATGTTGGCCTTCGGGTGGTGGCCCATCAGATCGAAGCGGAATCCGTCGACCTTGTAGTCCTTCGCCCAGGTGACGATCGAGTCGACGACGAGCCGGCCCATCATCGCGTTCTCGGGGGCGGTGTTGGCGCAGCAGGTGGAGGTGGCGACGCTGCCGTCGGCCAGCAGCCGCTGGTAGTAGCCGGGGACGATGCGGTCCAGGACGGACTTGTCCGACTGTCCGGAGGCGACGGTGTGGTTGTAGACCACGTCCATGACGGTGCGCAGCCCGGCCCCGTTGAGGGACTGGACCATCCTGCGGAACTCGACCGTGCGGGCGGTGCCGTTCGGGTCGCTGGCGTAGCTGCCCTCGGGGACGGTGTAGTGCAGCGGGTCGTAGCCCCAGTTGTAGGCGTCCTTCGCGGCCGCGGCGGCCACGCAGGCCTGCTGCTCCTGCGAGTCGGGGGCGTACACCGCGAGGTCGCAGGCGGGTTCGGTGCGGTCCGCGGCCTTCTCCGGGATGGTGCCGATGTCGAAGGCGGGCAGGAGGTGGACGTACGAGGTGCCGGAGTCGGCCAGGCCGCGCAGGTGGGCCATGCCCGCCGAGCCGGTGTCGGTGAAGGCCAGGTACTGGCCGGGGTGCTTCGAGGTGCGGTCCGCGACCGAGAAGTCGCGGATGTGGAGCTCCTGGATCTGGGCGGAGGTGAAGGGGACGGGCGCGGGCTTGCGCAGGTCCTTCCAGCCGGGCGGGGCGAGCTTCGGGTCGGCGAGGTCCACGGCCAGGCTGTGCGTGGAGTCGGCGGTCAGGGCCGTGGAGTAGGGGTCGGTGACGAGGTTGCGGACGACCTGTCCGGTGCTCGGCGCCCATACGGTCACGGCGTAGCGGTAGGGCTTCGCGGTCCAGGAGCGCTCGCCGCGCACCGACCAGACGCCGGTGGTGTCGTCGCGGCGCATGGGGACGGTGCGGCCGTCGAGTTCGAGGGAGACCTCCTGGGCGGTCGGGGCCCAGACGGAGAGGGTGGGGCGGCCGTCCTTGAAGACGGGGCCGAGTGCGGCGGTCGTGGCGTACAGGTCGTCCAGGACCCCGGCGAGCTGTACGCCGGTGGCGGCGAGGACCGCGCCGTTCGCGGCGCGGGCACTGGCGACGAGCTGGCCGCGCAGGGCCTCGCGGACCCGGTGGCGGTCGCGCGGGTCGACGGTGAAGGCGGAGTAGGCGGCCAGGTGCGGGAACTTCTGCTTCTGGGCGGCGGTGAGCTCGGTGCGGTTCAGGCGGAGCCACTGGGCCCCGTTCTCGCGCAGGGTGCCGTTCTCGGCCTTGACGGCGCCGTCGCGGGAGGCGAGGAGCTGGGCGGAGGCGGCGGCCGCGGGGGCGTTCCAGGCGAGGGTGTCGCGGTCGATCCACACGGCCTGGGCCTTGGTGAGGTCCAGGGCGGCGGCGGAGCCCGCGGGCTGCGGGAGGAGGTACTTCTCCTTGCCGCCCAGCATCCAGACCTCGTGGCCGGTGGCCTTCAGGTCGAGGGACTGGTCGGAGGGGAGGTCCTTCTCGTCGCCCTTGTGGAGGATGTAGGAGAGGCTGGTGGCTCCGGCCGCGAGCGGGACCTCGTACACGGCGCCGTAGGCGTCGGTGCGGGTGGGGAGCAGCGGCTTGGACCAGTCGGTGGGGGTCGCGGCGCCGGTCCAGACGTGCAGTCCCCAGCCCTCGTAGGCGCCGTCGGGACGCTGGTAGTGCAGGACGGCCTTGGTGGTGTCCTGCGGCGGGTGGGCGGGGCGTTCGGTGCGGGCGGGTTCCTTGCCCTGCTCCAGCCAGATCTCGCCCGTCTTCGTCACGTCGATGGTGCGGTCGGCGGCGACGTCCTTGTTGCCGTCCTTGTCGATGACGAGGTAGCCGACGGAGGAGGCGCCGGGCTTCAGTTTGACGTACGCGAAGGCTCCGTAGGCGTCGCGGCCGGTGAAGGCGTGGCCCTCGGGCCAGGGAGTCGCCTCGCCCTCGGCGATGTCACCCCAGGCGTAGAGCCGCCAGTCGGTGTAGTCGCCGTCGGGGCGGTTGTAGTGGACGACGGCGTAGTCGCGCTGGGTGGTGGTCGGGGTCTCCTTCGGCGGGACCTGTCCGGCGGCGGACTGGGCGAGCGCGCCGGCGGTGCGGCCGGCGGCGTCCACGACGACGGCCTTGTAGCGCAGGGCCGTTCCGGCGGGGGCGGTGATGTGCTGGGTGACCTTGTACGGGGCGTGGTCGGCGGAGCCGAGGACCTGCCAGGGGCCGTTGCCGGTCTGGGCGGCGAAGACGACCCGGGCCGGGCTGCCGCCGCCGGTGACGTGGGCGGGGACGTCGGCGGTGAGTTCGACGGTGCCGGTGGCGCCGGGGGCCGGGGCCTTGAGGGTCAGGGCGGGCTTGGCGGCGGGGACGGCGAGGGGGGCGGTGGCCTGGAGGACGACCGAGCCGAAGGCGGGGACGGTGACGGTGAGCTTGCCGGCCGCCGAGGCGCGCAGCAGCGCGGTGCCGCCGTACAGGGTGCGGTACTGGGTGCCGGCCGGGGCGTCGATCTCCACGGACCTGGACTCGGGCGCGTTGTTCGCGGCGACCAGGTACTCGGTGCGGCTGCGCGGGTCGGTCCGGGCGAAGGCGTATACGGAGCCGTCGGCGAGGCGCTCGCTCTGGACGCCGTCGCGCAGGGCGGGGTGGTCCTTGGCCAGCTTGGAGAGAGCACTGATCTGCTTGTAGAGCGGGTGCTCCGGATCGTAAGCGTCGCTCGCGTGCGTGCGCACCGTTCCGAGCTGATCGTCGTCCAGGTAGTCGGCGACCCGGGAGGCGAAGAGGGGCTGGCGGGCGTCCTTGTCGCCGCCCGCGCCCGTGAAGCCCTGCTCGTCACCGGAGTAGACCACCGGATTGCCGCGGGAGAAGAACATCAGCTCGTTGGCCAGCCGGTAGCGGTCCAGCAGCTCCTGCTCCCCCGCGCCCGGCCGGTCCTGCTTCAGGAAGGTGCCGAAGCGGCCCATGTCGTGGTTGCCGAGGAAGGTCACCTGCTCGTAGGCGTTGGCCTTGTCGGTGGTGTAGCGGTAGTCGTCGCCGAGTACGGCGGCCAGCCGGCCGGCTCCCGCGCCCTGGGCGGCGTACGAGCGGATCGCGTCCTGGAGCGGGAAGTCGAGGGTGGAGTCGAGGCGTCCGCGCGTCACGTACGGGGAGGTGACGGCCGTGTCGGCGGAGTAGACCTCGCCGAACATGAAGAAGTCGTCCCGGCCGCGCTTGGCCGCGTACGCGTCGAGGGCGGTGGCCCACTGGCTCCAGAAGTCCAGGTTGACGTGCTTGACGGTGTCGATGCGGAAGCCGTCGATATCGAATTCCTCGACCCACTTCCGGTAGATCTTCTCCATCCCGCTGACGACTTCGGGACGCTCGGTCCACAGGTCGTCGAGGCCGAAGAAGTCGCCCTGCTCGGAGGACTCGCCGGCGAAGGTGGAGTCGCCCCGGTTGTGGTACATCTGCGGGTCGTTGAGCCAGGCCGGCACCTTGAGGTTCTTCTTGGCGTCGGGGACGAACGGGGTCCGCGGGAAGGATCCGGCCCCGGTCTTGGGGAACTTCCCCTTCCCGTCCGCGTAGTCGGAGTCGTCGAAGGGCACCCCGTCCTTGGTCAGGTAGGGGAACGCCCCCTTCGACAGGTACGAGTAGGACGCCTCCCGGTAGTCGACGACGTCGGCCGTGTGGTTGGTGATGACGTCGAAGAAGACCTTCATCCCCTTCCCGTGGGCCTTGTCGATCAGCCGCTCAAGGTCGGCGTTGGTACCGAAGTGCGGGTCGACCTGCGTGAAGTCGGTGATCCAGTAGCCGTGGTAGCCCGCAGAGACGTCGTCGCCGTTGCCCTGCACCGGCTGGTTCTTGAAGATCGGCGCCATCCAGATGGCCGTCGTCCCCAGACCCTTGATGTAGTCGAGCCGGTCGGTGAGCCCCTTGAGGTCGCCGCCCTGGTAGAAGCCCTTGTCCGTCGGGTCGAGGCCGGTCTCCAGGCGGGAGCCGGTGAGGCCGCCCCGGTCGTTGCGGGGGTCGCCGTTCGCGAACCGGTCCGGGAGCACGAAGTAGAACTGCTCGCGGGTCAGGTCGTGCCGGGCCGGCTGCGCGGCGAGCTTGGCGTCCGAGGGCGGGGCGGGCGCCTTGGCGGTGGCCGCCGCGGCGGGGAGGGCGGGCAGCAGCGTCACGGCCAGGGCGGCGGCGAGGGCTCCTGCGGCAGGGCGTATCAAGGCGGATCTCCTTGTGTACGTGTCGCGTGAATGAGGGCTGCCCGGCGAGGTGGCGGGGTGTGGATGCCGGGCAGCCCTGGTCTGTGGGACGGGTGGGTCAGTTGCGCCAGGTGTCGTTCAGCGTGACCTTGCCGTTCGCGGGAACGGTGGCCGTGCGGTTGGCGCCGCTCTCCCAGGTGACGTTGCCGGAGGCGTCCTTGCGGACGTACTTGTACGCGAAGGACGTGCCGGGCGGGAGCGTGACGTCGAGCTTCCAGACGGGGTAGGCGGCCGGGTCGAGCTTGGGCGCGCCGGCGGTGTTCCAGGCGCCGAGCTCGGCGCGGTCCCCGGCGACGTGGATGTTCTGCCCGGGCACGGTGGTGGCGTTGACGGCGAAGGAGGCGCCGGAGGCCGCCGACGGCGGGGGCGTCGTACCGCCGGAGCAGGTTCGGGCGCCGGCGTGCAGGGCGACGGCGGTCCCGGCGGGCAGGGTGGCGCTGAACCGGCCGGCGGAGCTCACGTTGACCGTCCGCCCGCTCTGCACGTCGCAGTAGTCGCCGGCCGGGAGCGAGGTCTGGAAGGTGCGGGTCAGGGCGCTCGCCTCGTGGTTGATCGCCACGTACGCCTTGGAGCCGCGCCCGAAGGCGATCTGGTCGCCGCCGTTGTCCCACCAGTCGGTGACGGACTGGCCGCGGGCCGCGTTGCGGAAGCCGACCATGGAGGAGATCTCCCGCCAGGCGTGCTGGCACTTCCAGCCGTCTGTGTAACAGGCGTTCACCGCACCGCCGTTCGGCGGGCCGGCGTCCTTGTCGGTCCACTCGTAGCCGGAGTGCACGTCCGGGGACCCGTAGGGCCAGGCCAGCATGAACACGTTGGCGAGGGTGTAGTGCGCGCCGTCCTTGTAGCTGAGGGTGTCGCCGCCCCGCTCGGTGTCGTGGTTGTCGACGAAGACGGCGGACTGGCCGCCCGGCATGTAGCCCCACGCCTCGCCGAAGTTCTTCAGGTAGGCCAGGTTCTCGTTCTGGAAGACGCGCTTGAGGTCGCGCGCGTACCGGAACTCCTGCACGTCCCCGCTGCCGAGGTACTCACTGGGCGAGACGGCCTCGCCCGCCCCGTGGATCGCCTCCAGCTTCCAGTAGGCGCCCGGATTGGTCAGCCGGGACTTGATGTTGGCGAGGTCGGCGGCGGGCATGTGCTTGGCGGCGTCGATGCGGAACCCGTCGACGCCCAGCGAGAGCAGGTCGTTCAGGTACCCGGCGATGCGGCCGCGCACGTAGTCCTCACCGGTGTCCAGGTCCGCCAGCTGCACGAGCTCGCAGTTCTGGACGTTGGCCTTGTCCTGGTAGTTGGATATGACCGCCCGGCAGTCGTCCATGTCGGATCCGGAGTAGATGCCCGGGTACCCGTACTTGGTGTACGAGCTCCCCCCGGTCCCCGTCCCGTCGCCGGCGGCCATGTGGTTGATGACGGAGTCGGCGACGACCTTCACGCCGGCGGCGTGGCAGGTGTCGACCATGGCCTTGAAGGCGGCCCGGTCCCCGAGCCGACCGGCGATCTTGTAGCTGACGGGCTGGTACGACGTCCACCACTGCGGCCCCTGGATGTGCTCCTGCGGGGGCGAGACCTGGACGTACCCGTACCCGGCGGGCCCGAGACTCTCGCCACAGGCCCGGCCCACGGCCTCGAACCGCCACTCGAACATCACGGCGGTGACGTCCTTGGCGCCGGGGGGCACGGCCTGCGCCTGCGGCGCCTGCGCGGTGAGCGCGGCGGCGGCCAACGCGGCTACGGCGACGGCGGCGGCCGTCAACGCTCTACGGGTGCGGGGCATGTGGGGCCTCCTGGCGGAGAGGTGGGGATTGCACGCGACCGTATGGGCCGAAACCCGCCCCTGCAAGAGCTTGCGCAAGAGATTGCAGAATTGTTTCCCCGACGTGTCCTCCGGGGCCGCTCATGTCCCCGGGGTCACCGAACACCGCAGGAGGCGACGTGCCGACGGACATCGTGATCGCGCAGACCACCATCGACGGCGAACACCGCGCGGCCGAACTGGCCCGGGGCGCGGTGGAAGCCCGCCTGGCCGCGTGCGCCCACATCGACGCCCCGCTCACGGCGGCCTACCGCTGGAAGGGCACGGTCGAAACGGCCACGGAATGGCGCATCTCATACAAGACCACCCGGTCCCGCCTCCCGGCCCTGAGCGCATGGGTCACCCAGGAACACGGCTACGACGTCCCGGAATGGATCGTCCTCGCGGTGGAGACCGGCTCACCGGAATACCTGGCCTGGATCACGGAGGAGACGACGCCGGAGTAGGCGACACCCCTACAGGACCTCTTCGTCGGGGTGGTACTCCCACTTCCAGCTCACAGCGCGGCGGACTGCTCGGCTTCGGCTTCGACGGCGCGGAGGTCCTCCATCGCGGGACGGAACGCGGGGTCGGCGTTGCTGCCGGTGGCATGGACGGTGGCCAGGGCACGGCGGCGGCGCTCGAAGAGGTCGAGCCGGGACGCGGTGCGGCTCGGTTCGACAGGGCCGGCAGCGCGCCCCTGCGACCGCAGGTCAGAGAACGGACTCTCCTCGCTCCCACAGCTCTTCACCGTGATCCCGGAACCTGTCGAACATACCCCCGTCGCCCTGGCGGCGGAGATGCATCATCGGGGAGTCGTGTCCGATGACCCGGGCGAGGTGGGGCGTCACCAAGACGTCGTCATCGAACCGGAACACCGACAGGCTGATGTGGTTCACGGCGTCCTCGTGGGCGCTGTAGCGGGCCTCGAGCCCCTCCAGGGCGCCAAGGGCCGCCAGGTGCTCCAGAGTGATGCGGATACGAGTGGAAACGGTCAGAGCACCCAACACCCTGACGGCGTCAGCCCGGTTGCGCGCGTGCGGTACCAGCTCAGCATCCCCTAACCAGCGGCGGACCGGCAGCTCGTCCGTCCAGCCCCTTCCGCTCTGCGTCGATCGTCAGGAGTCGATGAGGCGGCTGGTGAAGCCGTCGCGGATGAGGGATTCGTACGCGGCACGCACGTCCTCCGGGACATCCTGGGCGATGGCGAACCCGAGCTTCGGATACTCGATCACCCGCTGGAGATCGCCTACGAGCATGTCCAGGACGAGCTTCTCGTCACCGATGCTCTTGAGGTAGTCGTCCAGCTCCAGGGTCTCTGACGCACAGAGGATCTCGACCTCCGGCCACAGCTTGCGGGCGGTGGCGAAGGACCGCCTCTCCATGTAGGGCTTGGAGACGAGCAGCACGGTCTTCGGCGAAATGCCGTTCGCGGCCAGGAGGTCGCGGGTGAGGGTGATGTTCTGACCGGTGTTGGCGGCGTTGGGTTCGACAAGGATCGCGTCGTCCGGAACGCCCAGTTCGAGGGCGTGCTCGCGGAAGTGGACAGCTTCCCCGCGGGGGAACCGATCCCGGGTGGTGGGGCTGTTGCCGCCGGTGAACACGAGTACCGGGAACAGCCCCGCCAGATAGAGATCAGCGCAGGCCGCGGCAACTCCGAGGTCGTGGCTGCCCAGTCCGATCGCGACATCCACCGGCTCGAGGTCGTGGCCCATCCGGTGGTGGTCCCAGATCAGCTTGGCCCGCCGCCACTGGTCCTCGGTGATCGTCTGCCGAATGTCCGTCACGCGCTCTTCTCCCTGGTCACCGTCGCCGGGGGCTGGACGCCCCCTCGCTCATGGCCCTGATGCCCTCGATGCTGGCCAACTGGTGGCTGAGGCCGAACCGCCCGGCCAGTCTGGCGGCTTTGTCGAGGATGGTCAGCCCATCATCGCGGGTGGCGGGATCGGAGAGCATGATGTGACCACGGGCGGTTTCCAGGCGGACCCGCTGCATCGGCGCGTCGGTGGCGGCCGTGCTGCGGGCGATGCCGATGAAGTGCAGCGCATTGGTCAGGTCTCCGGCCCCGCGGTGGGCAAGGGCGAGCTTCTGGTGGGCGACCGACCAGTCCTCGGGCTCATCAAGCTCCTCGAACTCCCGGGTCGCGGCGAGCATGACACGGGAGGCATAGCTGTGGTCTCCGTCCTTGCTCAGGGCGGTTCCCACCCACAGCCGGGCCCGGGCCCGGTCACGACGGGAAAGCCGGTCATCGACGGCCAGCGATTCGTACTGCCGGGCGGCGATCTCCAGCTTCCCCGACATCTCGGCGACGACCGCGAGGGACAGGTCGAGCTGAGCGACGCGGCGGGGGATGTCCAACTGGCCGAACAGTGACTTCGCCGAGGCATAGGAGTGCTGGGCAGACAGCGGTCCGAGCACGGCCCCTTGGTCACGCTGTAGATCACCCAGCAGGGCGGTTGAACGAGCGAAAAGATACAGGCCCTTGTCGTCCAGGGAGGCCGTTCTGAAGCGCCCGAGCCAGCGGCGGATCAGGCTGTCGGCGAAGGTGAAGTCCTGCCGGGCGAGGGCCACCACGGCCCGGTCGAGATCGTCGGTCCACGACTCGTACTCCCAAGCCGGCGGCCCGCTGGTCGCGACCTGGCGGCCGCCCGCCAAGGAGCCGGTCCGCCCGCCTTCGGACAGAAACGTCTCGAACCGGAGATGGGCGGCGGCATCCGCGCGGGCCAGAGCAGTATCCAAAATCGCCTGGGTGTCCTGGCGGGGCTCAGTGGCGGCCAGGAGCTTCTCCCACTTGGAGATCGTCCGGATACCGACGCCGAGGTGACCTGCGAACGATCGGACGCTCAGCCGCAGCGCAAACCGCAGGGCACGGGCCTCCAGGCCGGTCCAGTGGTGCACGGTCGCCACGCGTCGCTCCCTTCCTGCCGCTATCGAAGCACTGCCCGCACGAGCGGGGGGACACAAGTGCAACGGAAGTACAACAGAGGGCCATTTCGGCAGCGTTGGAACCGGTCCAGGCTGAGTGGTGACACCAGCCGACGGACCTTCTGGAGGGACACGGGCATGAAACCCATGGCCGCATACCGAAGGGGCGAGGAGCTCCCGCCGATGACTCTCGACGCCCCCGAAACCACAGCCACCCCGTGGCCGCGCCCGCAGACCGGGCCCGAGCTCAGCGAAGAGCTCCTCGACCGCGCTCGCATCGGCTGGAAGCGTTTCATCGCCTCCATCGAGGGACCGTCCGATGGCTGAGCGGTACGAGTACGTGCCGCATCGCCTGCTGCGCAACCGCGTCCGCGACATCGCTTCCGGCGCCGAGGGGGAGCTGATGGCCGTGATCAACGAGAACGTCTCGGACTCGGCCCTGCGTGACCATTGGATGGAACTGGCGTACATCCGGGTCGCCTCCGGCCTCGAGTTCACGACGGCAGTCGACAACGTCGCCCCCGCCGATGACCAGCCCCAGACGGGCCGCAGACGCCGAGACACGACAAGCGCGTAGCGATCTGAGGCGCTACCGGCTCCGGATGACCATCTCACCGCTGCCTGGCGCGGGTTGGGCTGCGCCCTGCCCGGCATGGCCCCCTGTCCGGCCCTGACGCGGACCTGGCCGGGCCCCGGTGCCAAGGCTTCGGTCCCTGATGACCGTAGGTGGGCATCAGGGACCAGTGGACCGTTCCTTTGGGGGCTTCCCGCCGGTCCTTGTCTTTCCGGGGCGGGACGGTCTGTCAAGGGTGGCCGGAGGCCATCGCGAAGCGACGCGACGAAGGAGCGCCCTTGACAG
>NZ_JBHXNP010000123.1:0-26004 GCF_042719495.1 Streptomyces sp. NPDC058525 | reverse complement strand
CGCGTTCCGCGGAGCCGGCGAGGACAGGCCTTGCCACCGGAGCCCAGGCGTGGGGTGGGGACACGGCGGAGGGCCCCCGGAGGACGAGCGCGCAACCCAGGCCCCCACCCGCGCAGCCGAGGCCAAGTGCGCGAGCCGAGGAGGTCCTCCGGCGGGGCACCGCCCCACACCCCGGACCCCCAGGCCGGTGACGGTCCGGCTGACGAAGCCCCGGCGAGGGGGGATCAGCGTCCGGTGCTGCCGGTCTGTGGTCCGCGCGCGGCCGGGGTCTTGAGCCGCCGGGTCTGCGGCCCGTTCTGAGTCCGGGTCGCTCCCGGGCCCGGGCCCGGCCCTGCCCCGAGGGTGGCTCCTGAGGGCGTGTCCCGAGGCGGGCTCGGGGGTTCGGTCCAGGGGCTCGGGTCGTGGGTCAGGTCTTGCGGTAGGTGTAGGCCTCGGTCGCGGTCGATTCGACCATCGCCAGAGGGGCGCCGGCGGAGGCGGTGACCACCGCCGCCACCGCGCCCTCCACGAACGGCGCGTCCACCAGCCGTGAGCCCGGCGGCAGTTCGCCCTGCGCCAGCAGGGTCTTCACCGTGAGCACGGAGCTGCCCAGGTCCGCCAGCAGGGCCACACCGGCACCACGGTCCACCTCCCGCGCGGCCGCGAGGACGCGCTCCGAGCTCGTGCCCAGGCCGCCGTCGGCCGTGCCGCCCGCCGCGGCCACCGCCGCCATCGGGCCGCCCGCAGCCAGGCCCCGGGCGAGCTCCGCCACTGCCTCGGCGACCGGCGCGCTGTGCGAGACCAGCACGATGCCGACCAGGCCCTGCCCGGTGTCATCGCCGTCCCCCGAGGGCACGGCCCCGGCGACCACCGCAGCAGGGGCGCCCACCCCCGGGCGCTCGGCCATCCCCGGGTCCTTGGCCACCGCCGCGTTCTCGCCCGCCCCCGGGTCCTGGGCCGCCGGGCCCTTGGCCGCCCCCGCGTTCTTGGCCGCCCCCGGGTCCTCGCCCACCCCCGGGTCCTCGGTCACCCCCGGGTCCTCGTCCGTTCCCTGACCCTTGGCCACCCCCGGGTCCTCGGTCACCCCAGGGCCCTCGGTCACCCTCGGGTCCTCGTCCGCCCCCTGGCCCTTGGCCGCCCCCGGGTCCTTGCCCACCCCCGGGTCCGTGCCCACCCCCGCGCTGTCGCCCGCCCCCGGGCCCCCGCCCGCCCCCGCGTCCTCGGCCGCCCAGCGGCCCCCCGCCGCCCCGCCGTCCTCCGCCGCCTCCGCCAGTGCCGCCAGTAGCAGTGCCGACGAGGTTGCGCCCGGGTCCTGGTGGCCGATGCTTCGGTCGCCGAGGTAGCTGGCTCGGCCCTTGCGTGCCCGGAGGGGGACCGTTGCCAGGGCGCCCTGTTCCGCCGCTTCCCCGGCCGCGCCGTACGAGGTGACCAGTGCGGCCACCCCCGGGACCAGGGCGTCCAGCATCGTCTTGTCGCCCGGCGCGGCCCCGCCCAGTTGGGCCACCGCGCCCACCCCCGCGTGCAGGGCCTGGCGCAGCGCCTCGTCGGAGACCTCCGCGGCCTCCCCGAGCTCCTTGCCGGTGCGCCTCAGCAGCGTCCCGTACAGCGGTCCCGACGCGCCGCCGACGGTCGAGATCAGGGTCCGCCCCGCGAGCTGGAGCACCGCGCCCGGGGTCGCCGGAGCCTGGGCGGCCAGGGCCGCCCGTACGGCGACGAAGCCCCGCAGCAGGTTGTTCCCGTGGTCCGCGTCCCCGATGGGCGAGTCCAGCTCGGTCAGCCGGTCCGCCTCGCGCTCCACCGCGGCCGCCGCGGCCGTCATCCAGCGCCGGAAGAAGTCTGCGTCACGCACCGGATCTCCTCGTATCGGGATCAGCCCGGGCGGGCCTCACGGTCACCTTACGTTCAGCCTCGCGGTCAGCGGCCCCAGCGCAGCGCGGCCGTCTGCACGGGTGCGTCCCACAGCCGCAGCAGTTCCTCGTCGACCCGGCACAGGGTCACCGAGCAGCCCGCCATGTCCAGCGAGGTGACGTAGTTCCCGACGAGCGTCCGCGCCACCGGCACCCCGCGTGCCCCCAGCACCCGCGCCACCTCGGCGTGGAACCCGTACAGCTCCAGCAGCGGCGTCGCCCCCATGCCGTTGACCAGCGCCAGCACCGGCCCGTCGGCCGGGCCCACCTGCGCCAGGTCCCGCAGTACGGCTTCCACCGCGACCTCGGCGATCTCCCGCGCCGGCATCATCGGGCGCCGCTCGCGGCCCGGTTCCCCGTGGATCCCGATGCCCAGCTCGAGTTCCCCGTCGGGCAGGTCGAAGGTGGGACTGCCCTTCGCGGGCGTGGTGCAGGCGCTCAGGGCCACGCCGAAGCTGCGCGAGGACTCGTTGACCCGCCGGGCGACCGCCGCGACCTGCTCCAGCGGCGCCCCCTCCTCGGCCGCCGCCCCGGCGATCTTCTCCACGAAGAGAGTGGCCCCGGTGCCGCGCCGCCCGGCCGTGTACAGACTGTCGGTCACGGCGACGTCGTCGTTGACGAGGACGCGCTCCACGCGCAGTCCGTCCTCCTCGGCGAGCTCGGCGGCCATCTCGAAGTTCAGCACGTCGCCGGTGTAGTTCTTGACGACGAACAGCACCCCCCGGCCCGAGTCCACGGCCGCGGCCGCCCGCAGCATCTGATCGGGCACGGGCGAGGTGAACACCTCCCCGGGACACGCCGCCGACAGCATCCCGTACCCCACGAACCCGGCGTGCAGCGGCTCGTGGCCCGAGCCGCCCCCGGACACCAGCCCGACCCGGCCCCCGCCCCGCGCGTCCCGCCGTACGACGATCCGCCGCTCCACGTCGACGTCGAGCTCGGGATGAGCGGCCGCCATCCCGCGCAGGGCGTCGGCGACCACGGTGTCCGGACTGTTGATCAGCATCCTCATGAGCGTCTCCCGGTGAGGCTGACAGGTGGCTTTCCGCACGGCTCGTCGCTCCGACGGTAGGCGACGGGGCCCCGCGGCGACAGGCGGCGCGGGCCCCGGCGCGGCACGCGGTCGCGGGGCGCGGTCGCGGGGCGCGTGCGGGCGAAAGCGGTGTCAGGGTGCTCCGGAAAGGGCACACTGTGCCTACCGTTCTGCGTTCCGACAGGCCAACGCACCGGGACGCCGTGCCGTGACGCCGCCACCCTGGGGGAGACCGAGGCGTGCGTTCCGGTGCCGAGCTGTCCGGTACCGCCGTCACCGCGTCCATCGACCTCGCGATCGGCTGCCTGCGCCAGAATTTCCGTACGGCCCCCGACGCGGCCGCCGGCTGGTACCACTCCCTCCACGATCCGAACCCCGGCATCACCGCCTCCGCGGTGGGCCTGTTCACCTTCGGCCTCGCGGGCGGCCGCTTCGAGCGCGCCGCCGAGGTCGTGGGCTACCTCACCGCCCAGCAGCGCCTCTCCGACGACGGCCGCACCGGCGGCCGGCCGGTGCGGACGACCAACGGCTTCCACACCACGCTCAACATGCTCGCCCTGCACGAATCCGGTGCGGGCGGCGAGGCCCTGGCCAACGCACAGCGCTGGCTGATCGACGTACAGAACGCGCAGACCCCCGGATCGAGCCCGGGGTGCACGTCGAGCGCAGCACGACGGTCGAGGAGTACGACGTCCCGTTGACGGACGGCGGCTCTCCCGCGGTGTTCCAGAACTCCCTGCCGCACTTCGCGGGCCGCTCGCCCTGTCCGCGATCTTCTCCACCGGTGTGGTGGACCCGCTCCGGCCCGAGCTCTTCCAGGCGGTCGCCGGCATCCTCGACACGCAACTGGACGGCGGATACCGGGAGTTGCCGCGCAGGCCGTGAGCGGCGCCCGGCGGCCCGGACGGGGGGCTCGCCGCGCCCGACTGAATTCGTGCAGGTGTTCGGTTTCGGGGTTAGGGTGGAGGCATGCACGCGGTACAGGGCATGGGCCTGCAGGGTTCCCTCTTCGACCAGGGCGGCGAGATCGGCTTCGGGCCGCTCGCCGGTCTGCGGCGGACCGTGCTCGGGGCCGGGGCCTGGGTCGACCACCTGCCCGGCTGGCTGAGCGGCGCCGACGCGCTGTTCGAGCGGCTGGCCGCCGAGGTGCCCTGGCGTGCCGAGCGGCGGCAGATGTACGAGCGCGAGGTCGAGGTGCCCCGGCTGCTCGCCTTCTACGGGGCGGACGAGGCCCTGCCGCATCCCGTCCTCACCGAGGCCCGCGAGGCCCTGGGCCGCCACTACGCCGCCGAGCTCGGCGAGCCCTTCGTCACCGCCGGGCTGTGCCTCTACCGCGACGGGCGGGACAGCGTCGCCTGGCACGGGGACCGCACGGGCCGCTCCTCCACCGAGGACACCATGGTCGCGATCGTCTCCGTCGGGGACCCCCGGGACCTCGCCTTCCGCCCCCGCGACGGCGGGGCCACCCTGCTGAGGCTGCCGTTGGGGCACGGGGACCTCGTCGTCATGGGCGGTTCCTGCCAGCGGACCATGGAGCACGCGGTGCCCAAGTCGACGCGGGCCGTCGGCCCCCGCATCAGCGTCCAGTTCCGCCCCCGCGGCGTGATGTGAACCGAGGGGACCCGATCCGGGTTGCGGCCGTCCGAGGGCGCGGCCAGGCTGTTCGCATGGATCTGGGCGCGTTCTCCGTGAGTCTCACCGTGCAGGACCTGGAGGCCTCCAGGGCGTTCTACGAGAAGCTGGGATTCCGCCCGTTCGCCGGGAACCCCGACGAGAACTGGCTGGTCCTGAAGAACGGCGACCACGTGATCGGGCTGTTCCAGGGCATGTTCGACAAGAACATGCTGACCTTCAACCCCGGCTGGGACAGCGACGCCGAGGCGCTCGACTCCTTCACCGACATACGCGAGCTCCAGCGGGAGCTGAAGGCGCGGGGCGTGCCGTTCGTGACGGAGGCCGACGAGTCCGGCTCCGGCCCGGGCAGCTTCCTCCTCGTCGACCCGGACGGCAACCCGATCCTCGTCGACCAGCACCGCTGACCCCCGTAGCGGCCCAGTCCCGCCCGGCCCGGTCCGGGGCGCGCCCCGCCGGGGTCACACCCGGTCGGGCTCCTTCACGGGGCGGGCCGGCGCCGTCGCCGTCGCGGCGGCCGCGTGCAGGGAGCGCAGGGCCAGCATCAGGACTCCGATGTCGTCCAGGTACACCGGGTCCGGCACCAGGTCGACCGGCGAGACGGTGTAGATCACGGCGACCCAGAACAGGGCCTTGTCGCGCAGCGGGATCCCGGCGTCCAGCAGCAGCCGCCGGGCCCGCAGGACCCGTACCAGGAGTACGGCCGCGGCGATCGCGAGTCCGGCCGCGACGGCCAGCGCGAGCCCGATCCAGATCTTTCCGTCCATGGGGCGCCTATACCCGTCCGGCAGGCCCGCGTACCGCGGGGCCGCGGTTCAGGAGCCCTGGGCGCGCAGGCGCCGGCCGACCTCGCCCAGGCCGTCGGCGATCGCGTCGAGCTGCTCGGGGGTCAGTACGTCGATGAGGACCTGCCGGACCGTGGTCACGTGCCCGGGCGCCGCCCCGTCCAGCCGGGCCCGGCCGGCCTCGGTCAGGACGGCGAAGACCCCGCGCACGTCGGAGGGGCAGCTGCGGCGGCGGACCAGGCCGGCCTTCTCCATCTGGGTGACCTGGTAGGTCAGCCCGCTCTTGGAGTTGATCAGGCCGTTGGCCAGTTCGGTCATCCGCAGCTCGCCGTCGGGGGCCGCGGCGAGCCGTACGAGGATCTCGTACTGGGGGTGCGAGAGCCCGGAGTCGTCCTTCAGCTGTTGGTCGAGGCGGCGGTTCACCAGGGCCGAGGCGGCCAGGAATCCGTCCCAGGCGCGCTTCTCGCGGTCGTCCAGCCATCTCGTTTCAGCCATGTCGCCACCCTACACGGGTTGTTCCAATTTGAATCAAAGGCTAGGGTCGGGCCACGGCGGTTCGAATTTGAACAACTCCTGCCCATCCGTCCCCCTCGGACCGCCCGACCGGAAGGATCTCCCCCCATGACCAGCCCCTCCGCCGCCACGGCGAAGCCGCAGGCCCCCGCACCGGCCGTACAGCCCGCCGCGACTCCGCTCGCCCTCTCGACCCCGGGCCACGACACCGGACTGCTGCTCCTGCGCCTCGTCCTCGGCCTGACCATGGCGGCGCACGGCTCCCAGAAGCTCTTCGGCTGGTTCGGGGGCGGCGGCATCAGCGGCACCGGGCAGTTCTTCACCGCCAGTGGATACCCGGCCGGAGAGGCCATGGCCGTACTCGCCGGCCTGACCGAGACCCTGGGCGGGCTCGGCCTCGCCGCCGGACTGCTGACCCCGCTCGCCGCCGCCGCCCTCGTCGGCACCCTCGTCAACGCGATCGCCGTCCACGGCGCCGGATCCTTCTTCGCCCCCAAGGGCATCGAGTACGAACTGCTGCTGGCCGTCGGCGCCGCCGCCCTCGCCCTGACCGGCCCCGGCCGGTACGCGGCCGACCGCTTCCTGCCGGTCCTGCGGAGCCACCGCCTGGCCCACGGCGCCCTCGCCGTCGCCCTCGGCGTGGTCCTCGGCGCCGTGCTGCTCCTCGTACGCGGCTAGCACGCCCGGGGGTGTCCGGGGCCCTGCCTGATTGGCCCCGGACATTCGGGGGAAGAGCGCACAAATGACACAACCCATCGAAGACTACGCACTCATCGGCGACCTCATGACCAGTGGGCTGGTCGGCCGCGACGGGTCCATCGACTGGCTGTGCCTGCCGCGCTTCGACTCGGCGGCCTGCTTCGCCAAGCTGCTCGGCGACGAGGAGAACGGCCACTGGCGCCTCGCACCCCTCGACACCCCGGACGGCGCGCAGTGCACCCGCCGGGCCTACGTCGAGGGCTCGCTGGTCCTGGAGTCCTACTGGGAGACCGAGACCGGCACCGTCAAGGTCATCGACTTCATGCCCCAGCGCCAGGTCTTCCCCGACGTCATCCGCATCGTCGAGGGGGTCACCGGCCGGGTCAGGATGCGCAGCACCCTGCGCCTGCGGTTCGACTACGGCCACGTCGTCCCGTGGGTGCGCCGCGCCGACGGGGACCGGGTCGCCGTCGCCGGCCCCGACTCCGCCTGGTTCCGCAGCGAACCGCCCGTGCGCACCTGGGGCGAGGCGAACAGCACCCGCTCGCAGTTCCCGATCGCCGCGGGGGAGCGGGTGGCCTTCGTGCTCACCTGGCACCCCTCGCACGAGCCGCGCCCCGAGCCCATCGACCCGCACACGGCCCTGGAGCAGACCCTCGCCGACTGGTGGGACTGGACCCGGCAGTGCACCTACGAGGGCCCCTACCGGGAGGCCGTGACCCGCTCCCTGATCACCCTCAAGGCCCTCACCTACGCCCCGACGGGCGGCATCGTCGCCGCGGCCACCACCTCGCTGCCCGAGGAGATCGGCGGGGTCCGCAACTGGGACTACCGCTACTGCTGGCTCCGGGACGCCACCCTCACCCTCGGCTCGCTCCTCGCGACCGGCTTCCTCGACGAGGCCCGCGCCTGGCGGGGCTGGCTGCTGCGCGCGGTCGCCGGAGACCCCGCGGACCTCCAGATCATGTACGGGATCGCCGGCGAGCGGCGGATCCCCGAGTCGGGCCTGCCGTGGCTGCACGGCTACGCCTCCTCCGCCCCCGTGCGCGTCGGCAACGCGGCCGTCGACCAGCTCCAGCTCGACGTGTACGGCGAGGTCATGGACTCCCTGCACCTGGCCCGGTCCGCCGGGCTTCCCGCCGAGGAGCACTCGTGGCGGATCCAGCTGGCCCTCCTGGACTTCCTGGAGCGCAATTGGCACCGGCCCGACGAGGGCCTGTGGGAAGTGCGCGGCCCGCGCCGCCACTTCGTGCACTCCAAGGTGATGGCCTGGGTGGCCGCCGACCGGGCCGTGCGGACCCTGGAGGGCGACCCCTCGGTCCCGGGCGACGTGGAGCGCTGGCGCGACATGCGCGACGCGGTGCACCGCGACGTGTGCGAGAACGGGTACGACCCGGAGCGCGGCACCTTCACCCAGCACTACGGCTCCCAGGAGCTCGACGCGGCGACCCTGCTCATCCCGCGCGTCGGCTTCCTGCCGCCCGACGACCCGCGCGTCATCGGCACGGTGGACGCGGTGCGCGAGGAGCTCGGCCGCAGCGGCCTGGTCCGCCGCTACAGCACCGAAGGCCCCACCGTCGACGGTCTGCCCGGCGACGAAGGGGCCTTCCTGGCCTGCTCGTTCTGGCTGGCCGACGCGCTCTACCTGACGGGCCGGCGCGACGAGGCCCGTGCCCTCTTCGAGAGGCTGCTGGCGGTACGCAACGACGTGGGACTGCTCGCCGAGGAGTACGACCCCGTCTCCGGGCGCCAACTCGGCAACTTCCCGCAGGCCTTCAGCCACGTCGGCCTGGTCAACACCGCCCTGACCCTGTCCCTGGACGAACCCGGCGGCCGCGACTCCGGCTGACCGCGGTCAGTGCTTGCGGTACTGGCGCGCGTCCTCGGCCGCGGCCAGGACCGCGTCCAGGTCGCCGCCGAGCGCCGAGGTCAGGGTGATGGCGACGGCGCCCTCGAGGAACGGCGCGTCCACGATCCGGGTAACGGCCGGCAGCGGTGAGGGGTCCTCGGCGAGCAGCGACCGCACGGTGAGCACAGCGCTGCCCATGTCACACAGGACGGCCACGCCCTGGCCCTCGTCCACCAGGCGGGCCGCCGCGAGGACCAGCTCCGCGCTGGTGCCCACACCGCCGTCCCGGGTGCCGCCCGCGACGGCGAGCGGGGCGGGGTCGACGGAGCCCAGCAGGGCTCCCGACAGCTCGGCCACGGCGGAGGCGACCTTCGCGCTGTGCGAGACCAGGACCACGCCGACCCGCCCGGTACGGGTCTGCGAGCCGGACGCGGATCCGGACGCGGAAGAGGTGTCGGAGGAGGTCTCGGACGAGGCCGCGGGGGCCGGTCCGGCCGCGGTGCCCGCCGTGCCCGTCGCGTCCGATGTGTCTGCCGCGTCCGCGCCGTCCACCGCCGTACGCAGGGCCTCCATCAGCAGCACCACCGAGTTGGCCCCGGCGTCCTGGTGGCCGACGCTGCGCTCCCCGAGGTAGCTGGCCCTGCCCTTGCGGGCCTGGAGCCCGGCCGTGGCGTCGGCGCCGTCGCGCGCCGCCTCGCAGGCCATGTCCAGGGCCTCGCGCAGCGGCCGGCCCGCCTCGGCGGCCTCGGACAGCGCGGCCACGCCCGGTGCCAGGGCGTCCACGAGCGTGGCGTCGCCGATCTCGGCGCCGCCCAGCTTCTGCACGGACCGCAGCCCGGCCCCCAGGGCGGTGGCCAGCTCGATCCCGGTCGGCGTCTCGGTGTTGCCGAGCACCTTGCCGGTACGGCGCAGCGCGGTGCCGAACAGCGGGCCGGAGGCGCCGCCCACGGTGTTCGTCAGCGTGGTCCCGGCCAGGGTGAGCAGGGCTCCCGGGGTGACCGGCCGGGCCTCGGCCACGGCGGCCCCGACGGCGCCGAAGCCCCGTACGAGATTGGCCCCGTGGTCCCCGTCGCCGATGACGGCGTCGAGTTCGGTCAGGCGTGCGCTGTCCCGGCGTACGAGACGGGCGGTCTCGTCGAGCCAGCGGCGGAAGCAGGCGGTGTCCAGGACAGGGGTGGTGGTCGTCATCGGTGACGGCTCCTCAAACAGGTGTGACGGAAGGTTCAGCAGCCCCAGCGCAGGGACGGGGTGTCGACCGGCGCGTCCCACAGCCGCAGCAGTTCGTCGTCGGCGCGGCACAGGGTGAAGGTGCAGCCGGCCATGTCCAGGCTCGTGACGTACGAACCGACCAGCGACCGGGCCACGGTGATGCCGCGCTCGGCGAGCACCCGGCCGGCCTCGGCGCGCATCACGTACAGCTCGACGGGCGGGGTCCCGCCGAGCCCGTTGACCAGCAGGATGACCGGGGCGCCGGAGGCCTCGGGGAGGTCGTCGAGGATGGCGTCGAGCATCGCCTCGGCGGTCTCGGCGGCGGTCATCAGCCGGCGCCGCTCACGGCCGGGCTCGCCGTGGATGCCGATGCCGAGCTCGATCTCGTCGGGGCCCAGCTCGAAGTTGGGGCTGCCCTTGGCGGGGGTGGTGCAGGAGCTCAGGGCCACTCCGTAGCTGCGGGAGAGGGAGTTGACCTTGCGGGCGACGGCGGCGACCTCGGCGAGGGGCGCGCCCTCCTCCGCGAGGGCGCCGGCGATCTTCTCCACGAACAGGGTGGCGCCCGTGCCCCGCCGGCCCGGCCCGCCCTCCACCGCGGTCACCGCGACGTCGTCGTCCACGACGACCTGCTCGACCTCGATGCCCTCGTCCTCGCAGTCCTCGGCCGCCATCGCGAAGTTGAGGATGTCCCCGGTGTAGTTCTTCACGATGTGCACGACGCCCGCGCCCGAGTCCACGGCGGCCGTGGCCCGTGCGATGTTGTCCGGGACCGGCGAGGTGAACACCGGACCGGCCACGGCCCCCGCCAGCATGCCCGGGCCGACGAACCCGGCGTGCAGCGGCTCGTGCCCGCTGCCGCCGCCGGACAGCAGCGCCACCTTGCCGGCCGCCGGGCCGGACGCCCGCGTGACGATGCCCGTCTCCGCCTCGACCGACAGCCCGGGGTGGGCGGCGGCCATGCCGTGCAGCGCGTCGCCGACGACACTCTCGGGGGAATTGATGAGCTTCTTCACGGGAGCCTCTTTTCTGGATTCCGATACGTGGGCCCGAAAGCGGAAAACAGGAATTCGGGCTCGGTATGTGCGGCGCACCGTTATCCGTCCGTGACCGCTCCCGGCTCACTTGCCAGGCACGTTACCCCGCGTCGCACCCGCTGCGGGCGGGGCCTTTGGTCCCTTTCACGGGCGCGGAAAGGCCCCTCCCGCAGGGCCCGTCCACATATTTCCGGCCTTCCGTGAATCCGTGATAGGCATGAAATGCAGTCGCGGAAATCAATTCCCATCCTGGAGGTTTGGCCGTGAAGACCGTCGGTACGCGCATGATGATCAGCCCGCCGAAGTACGTGCAGGGCGCCGGCGCGATGCACGATCTGGGCGAGCACGCCGCACGCCTCGGCGAGAACGCCGTCGTCCTCGCCGACAAGAGCGTGTGGGGCTTCGTCGACACCACGGTCACCGAGTCCCTCGCCGCCGCCGGGGTCAAGCTGACCAAGGAGGTCTTCGGCGGGCTGTGCACGCAGAAGGAGATCGACCGGGTCGCCGCCGCAGCCCGCGCGGCCGGCGCCGACGTGATCGTCGGGATCGGCGGCGGCACCGCCATCGACACGGCCAAGGCGGTCGGCCACGCCCTCGACGACATCGCCGTCGTCAGCGCCCCCACGGTCGCCTCCACCGACGCGCCGACCAGCGCGCTGGCCGTCATCTACAGCGAGGACGGCGCCTTCGAGCGCTACTCCTTCTTCCAGCGCAACCCGAACCTCGTCCTCGTCGACACGGCGCTCGTCGCCGCCGCGCCGAGCCGCTTCATCGTCTCCGGCATGGGCGACGCGCTCGCCACCTGGTACGAGGCCCGCGTCTGCGTGGCCGCGCACCGCACCGCGATGGCGGGCGGCCTCGCCACCGAGGCCTCCCTGAGCCTGGCCCGGCTGTGCTGGGAGACCCTCATGGAGCACGGCCACCAGGCGCGCCTCGCGGCCGAGCGGCACGTGGTCACCCCGGCCCTGGAGAAGGTCACCGAGGCCAACACCCTGCTCTCCGGGCTCGGTTTCGAATCCTGCGGCCTCGCCGCCGCCCACGGCATCCACAACGGCCTGACCGTCTCCCACCGCACCCACGGCATGATGCACGGCGAGAAGGTCAACATCGGCACCCTGGCCCAGCTGGTCCTCGAAGGCGCCCCCACCGCCGAACTGGACACGTACCTGAAGTTCAGCCGCGCCGTCGGCCTGCCCACCACGCTCGCCGAGGTGGGCCTCGGCGACCCGGACCGCGAGGAACTCCTCGCCATCGGCCGCGCCGCCACCGCCGAGGGCGAGACCACGCACAACATGCCGTTCCCGGTGACCCCGGACATGGTCGCGGACGCGCTGCTCGCCGGTGACGCGTACGCCCGCGCCACCGCCGGCTGACGAACCCGGCCCCCGCGGCTCCGCCGCCCGCGGCCCGGTCCGGCGGAGCCTACGCGGCTCCGCCGGTCCGGCACGCCAGCAGCAGCGCGATGTCGTCCGGCCGGTCGGCGGCGTTGCCCACCTCGCCGATCAGCCGGTCGGCCGTCTCGGTCAGCGGGTCGGGCCGGGCCGCGGCCAGCGCCGTCCGCAGCCGCTCCACCCCGACGTCGATGTCGCTGTCCGGCTTCTCCACCAGCCCGTCCGTGTACAGCGCGAGCACCGAGCCCGTCGCCAGGCGCAGTGCGGTGACCGGGTACGTGGCCTCCGGGTCGATGCCGAGCACCACCCCGCCGGGCAGGTCCAGCACCTCGGTCCGGCCGTCGGGGTGGCGCAGCAGCGGCTGCGGGTGCCCGGCCCGTACGGCCTCGGCCGAGCCCGTCGCGGGGTCCAGCAGTACGTAGCAGCAGCTGGCGAACTGGCCCGGGTCCAGGTCGATCAGCAGCTGGTTGGTACCGCGCATCACCTGTTCCGGCGTGTTGCCGGTCAGCGCAAAGGCCCGTACGGAGCTGCGCAGTTGGCCCATGGTCGCCGCGGCGGCCACCCCGTGCCCCTGGACGTCGCCGATCACCAGCGCCAGCCGTCCGCCGCCGGTCTCGACGACGTCGTACCAGTCCCCGCCGACGTCCATGCCCTGGGTGCCGGGCAGATACCGGCCCACCGTGTCCACCCGCTCGTGCACCGGCAGCCGGTGCGGCAGCAGCGCGGACTGCAGACCGCGGGCGAGCGCCGCCTCGCTGTCGTAGCGCCGGGCCCGTTCCAGGGCCTGGGCGATCAGCCCGGCCAGGGCCGTGAGCACCGTACGCTCCTCCGGGCTGAAGCCGCGGGGCGCGTCGAAGCCGAGGATGCACGAGCCGACGGGGCGGCCGGACGCGATCAGCGGCAGGAACGCGCGGGCGCCGACATGGGCGTCCAGCGGGATCCCCGGATACGCGGCGGCCAGGTGCTCCATCGACTCGAAGAACAGCGGCCGGCCCGAGGTCAGGGTCTCCACGCCCGGCAGCCGCACATCGAGCCCGACCCCGTCGAACCGGTCCAGGAAGCCCTGCGGGAAACCGGTCTCCCAGGCGAGGTGCAGATGCCGCTCGTCCAGCAGGTAGATCGCCAGCTGGCGGCCGCCGAAGGCCGGCAGCAGCTCCTCGGTGACGACCGCCGACACCTGGCGGGCCGTGACGGCCTCGGTCAGCGCGATGGCCAGGGACACCGGCCGGTACAGCGCGGACGCCCGGTCGGCGGGGGAGCCGAGGCCCCCTCCCGGACGGGCCATCGAGGCGGGCGCGTAGGAGGGCTTCTGGGTGGCCCCGATGGTCACGGTCACCCCGTCGGCCCCGGGGTACAGGTCCACCGACATCCACTCGTCGGGTGCCCGCCGGCCGCGCCGGGCCGGGAAGTGCACCGGCTCGGTGGACATGAAGACGGCCCGGAAGTGGTCCTCGTACGCCGGATGCCCGAGCCAGGGCAGCGCCTCCCACAGCACCTGTCCGCGCAGCTCCGGCCCGGCCGTGCCGAGCAGCGTCTCGGCCGCCGCGTTGACGAAGCCGATCCTGCCCTGCCGGTCGACCGACAGCAGGGCCTGCTCGAGACGGTCCACGGCCTCCGGGGCGCCCACGGCGGCGTCGGCCCCCTCCGTGTACAGCGGGTCGCCGTCCCAGACCACCGGGTCCCCGGCCGCCGACAGCTCCGCCAGCTCCCCGGCCAGCCGGTCCGCCGCCCGGCGCAGCCGCTCGCGGTCCGCCGGCGCCACCGCGACCCCGGGGGTGGCGGCGCGCAGCGCCATCAGCACGCCGAACCGCTCGGCACCGGCCGCCACCGGTTCGAACATCGACGCGAAGGGGAAGGGGAGGCCCGCCATCAGCTGCGGGAAGCGCCGCATGGCCGCCTCCGCGTCGGGCAGGTGCACGGACTGCCCGGACCGGTAGGCCTCGGCCACCGGATAGGGGCGGCTCAGGTTCATCCGCGTCCAGGGCCGGAAGAGGGGCCCCGGGAGCCCCAAGAGCACGGCCATCCGCAGCTGCCCCGGCTGCCCGGAGCGCAGATACACCCCGCCCGCGTACCCGCCGACGGCCGTCACCACCTCCACCGTGGCCCGGGCGAGCACCTGGGCCATGGCACCGGGGGCGGGGCCGCCACTGTCCGGTCTCGCCGTCACACGCCCAGGATGCGCCCTCCGCCGCCGTGGCCGCACCCCGGGGCGGCCGCCTCCTGGGGCCGGTCCCGGCCGAACGGCTGAGGGGGGAGCGGGACGGGCGGGCTGAAAGTCCCCTGCGATCAGGGACTTTGAGCGGCGGTCCGGGCCGCCGGGGGCTGCTTAGGCTTGCCTAAGCAGGGCCGGTCCCCGGACGTGGCCCCCGACCCCCGAACGCCGAAGAAGGTGCGCTGGTGCCGTCGCTCAACGACAGCCGACCCGGGACGACCGTCCGCCTCACGGGGATAGCCCCCGCCACCGGCCGGGCCGGCGGGAGCCGCAGACGCCTGCTGGAGTTCGGCTTCGTGCCCGGCGCCGACGTCACCGTCATCGCCCGCGGCGCGACCGGCGGCGTGCTCGTCGGCCTCGGCGCGACCCGGGTGGCGCTCGACTCGGGTACGGCCGGCCGGCTGAGGTGCGGCCGATGAGCTGCCACGCCACCGGGACCGCCACGGCCGTCGTGGAGACGGGCACCCCGCTGGTGGCCCTCGCCGGAAACCCGAATGTCGGCAAGTCGACCCTCTTCAACGCCCTCACCGGCGCCCGCCAGCGCGTCGGCAACTGGCCCGGCAAGACCGTGGCCGTGGCCCAGGGCGAATGGCGGACCCTCGGCGGCCACCGGCTGCGCCTCGCCGACCTGCCCGGCTCCTACAGCCTGCTGCCCGACTCCCCGGACGAGGCGCTCGTCCGCGACGTGCTCACGGCCCCGCCGCAGGCCCGCCCCGACCTGGTTGTCTTCGCGCTCGACGCGGCCAACCCCGCCCGCAACCTGTACCTGCTCTCGCAGATCCTCGACACCGGGATCCCGGTCGTGGTCGCGCTGACCATGACCGATGTCGCCGCCCGCCGCGGAGCGGCCCCCGACCCCGCCGCGCTGGCCCGCGAACTCGGGCTGCCCGTCGTACCGGTGGAGGGCCGCGAGCGCAGCGGGCTCGACCTGCTCGCCGACACCGTGACGGACGTACTCGCGGCCCCCGCGCCCCCGGCGGCCCGCTGGCCGGCCGGATCGCCGGTCGACGCCGAACTGGAGGAGCTCGCACGGGCTTCCGCGCGGGCCGAGCACCCCTACCCGGCGCGCTGGCTGGCCGTGAGCCTGCTGTGCGGGGAGCGGCCCGCCGGTGCGCCCGCCGACCTGGTGTCCCGGGCCCGGGCCGCCGCCGCCCGGCTGGAGCAAGCGGCCGGCGACTCGGCCCCCGATGACTCCGCGCCCGACGACTCCGCGCCCGACACGGACCCGGACCCCGGCTTCGATTCCGCCGACCCCGCCGACCCCGCAGACCCCGCCGCTTCGGCCGACGCCGAACTCCTCGTCGCCGAAGCCCGCTACGGCTGGGCGCACGCCGTCATCGAGCGCGCCGCGCCCCGGCCCGCGCACGCCCGGCCCACCCTCACCGACCGCGTGGACCGGCTGCTGCTGTCCCGCTCCTTCGGCATCCCGTTCTTCCTCGCCGTCATGTGGGGAGTCTTCCAGGCCACCACCACCCTGGCCAAACCGCTCCAAGACGGCTTGGGCGACTTCGTCTCCGGGCCGGTCAGCGGCGGCGCGGAGCAGCTCCTCGACGCCGTGCACGCCCCCGGATGGCTCACCGGGCTGCTGGTCGACGGCCTGATCAACGGAGTGGGCCAACTGCTCACCTTCGTACCGCTGATGGTCATCATGTTCGCGCTGCTGGCCCTCCTGGAGGACTCCGGGTACTTCGCCCGCGCCGCTTTCGTCGCCGACCGCCTCATGCGCACGCTGCGGCTGCCCGGCCGGGCCTTCCTCCCGCTGGTCGTGGGCTTCGGCTGCAACGTGCCGGCCTTCGCGAGCACCCGGATCCTCAGCCGCCGCTCGCACCGCCTGCTGGTCGGCCTGCTCATCCCCTACACGAGCTGCACCGCCCGCCTCGCCGTCTACGTGATGATCGCCGGGGTCTTCTTCGGCTCGCACTCGGGCACCGTGGTCTTCCTCCTGTACGTCGCCTCCGTGCTGCTGGTCGTCGGCATGGGGCTGCTCCTGCGCCCGCTGCTCTTCCCCCGCATGCGGGAGGAGCCGCTCGTCCTGGAGCTGCCGCCGTACCGGCTGCCCACCCTGCGCGTCACCGGCAGCCAGGTCCGGCAGAAGCTCGGCGCCTTCCTGCGCACGGCCGGCGGCATCATCGTGGCCACCGCGGCGGGCGTCTGGCTGCTCATGGCCATCCCCGCGGGCGCCGCGGCGGGCGGGGGCTTCGGGAACGTGGACGTGGAGCAGAGCGTCTTCGGCCGGCTCACCGAGGCCGTCGCGCCGGTCATGGCACCGGCCGGATTCGGCGACTGGCACGCCACCGCCGCCCTCGGCACCGGCCTCATCGCGAAGGAGGGCGTGGTCTCCACCCTCGCCCAGACCTACTCGGCCGAGGAGGACGGCGGCCCGAGGCTCACCGCCAGCCTGCACGCCACCTTCGAGGAGTCCTCCGGCGGGCACCCCGAGGCCGCCGCCCTGGCCTTCCTGGTCTTCGTCCTCGCCTACACGCCGTGCATGGCCACCGTGGCCGCGCAGCGCGCCGAGATCGGCACCCGGCTCACGCTCATCGGGCTCGGGCTCCAGCTGGCCGCCGCCTGGCTCCTCGCCACGGGGGTCTTCCAGATCGCGCGGCTGCTGTGGTGAGCGGCGTACGAGGGCCAGGGCCGGGGCCCGGGATGCTGCGCAGGCTGCTGCGGGAGGTCGAACAGGCGGCTCCGGGCGAGGGGCTGCCGCAGATCGCCGCCCGGCTGGGCATCAGCCCGGCGGAGGCCGCCGAGCTCGCCCGCTACTGGGTCCGCAAGGGCCGCCTCAAGCGCGAGGAGATCGGTGCTCCGGAATGCGCCGGGTGCTTCTTCGCCACCGCGGGCTGCGCCTCCGCCTGCGCGGGCCCGGCCGGCGGGTCCGGCCGGCCCGGCCCGGCCAGCCCGCCCCGTCCGGTGCTGGTCGCGCTGAGCCCCGTACGCCACGACGACGACCCGGACCCGGACCGGCACCGGCGCACCCGATAGGCCGACCGCTTCCCTCGTCCGGGGGACGCACGGGTGTACGGCCGCGCGCCGGGCACGCCGCGGGGCACGATACGCACGCGTCCCACCCCCGCCCGGCAGGCCCCCGGAAGGCAGAGCATGCGGTTCCAGTACGACACCCTCGGCGAGCGGTACGCCGAGTCCAGGACCACGGCGGCCTTCTCGGCGGCCGACACCTACACCCTCCACGGAGCCCTCGACGCCCTCGGCGGGGTGCGCGGGCTCGACGCCCTCGACCTCGCCTGCGGCTACGGCTACAACACCCGTCTGCTGGCCCGCGGCGGTGCCCGGCGGACCGTCGGGGTGGACGCCTCGGAGGAGATGATCAAGCTGGCCCGCGAGCACCACACGGAGCAGGACGGGCCGGCCGGCGGGAGCGTCGAATACCACGTCGCCGACGCCGCCGGCCTCCCCGCCCTCGGGCCCTTCGACCTCGCCACCGCCGTCTACCCCTTCAACCACACGCCCGACCGGGTCTCCCTGCACGCGATGTTCCGCTCGGTCCGCGCCAGCCTGCGCGCGGGCGGCCGGCTGCTCGCCATCGTGCCCAACGCCGGGGCGTTCCCGCGCGTCGACTGGTCGCCGTACGGGGTCCGCATCCTCGACCGGGTCGTGGCCGGCGACGCGCCCCTGCTCAAGGCGCACTTCCTCACCGAACCGCCGCTGCCCTTCGAGTTCCACGAGTGGGCCCACTCCGAACTCGCCGAAGCGGCCGTCGAGGCGGGGTTCAGCACCATCGGCTGGCAGCCGAACCGCACCCCGCCCGCCGACCCGGAACGCGACGACGCCTACTGGACGGCCTACCGCGCCTGGCCGATCAGCTCCCTGATGACCTGCGTGGCCTAGGGCCCGGCCTGCGGACCGGGCCCGGCCGCGGGCTCACACCTCCGCGGCCGCCGTCCGGACCAGCTCGACGATCCGGTCGCGCGCCGCCCGGCCCTCCGGCAGCGGCAGCAGCGGGTACACGTGCGGCAGCCCCGCCTCCTCGTGGAACTCCACCTCCACCCCGGCGGCGCGGGCCCGGCGCGCCAACTCCCTGCTGTCCGTGGTCAGCACGTCCCGGGTCCCGGTGAACACCGTCAGCGGCGCCAGCCCCTCGAAGGAGCCGTGCAGCGGGCTCACCCGGGGGTCGTCGGCGGCCAGGGTCCCGGCGTACAGCCGCCCGGCCTCGCGCAGCCCCGGACGGGCCAGCATCGGATCGGCCGCCTCGATGCCCGCCTGGTCCGGATGGCTCATCGTCACGTCCAGCCACGGCGAGATCAGCACGATCCGGGAGGGCTGCGCCCCGTTGCGGTCGCGCAGCCGCTGGGCGGCGGCCAGCGCCAGCCCGGCCCCGGCGGAGTCCCCGAGGAGCATCGTCCCGCCCGCGCCCCCGCTCGCTATCAGGCCGCTGAGCAGGTCGGCGGCGACCGGGACCGTACGGTCGGCGGTGCCGCGCGGGGCGAGGATGTACGCGGGTACGACGACCCGCGCCCGCGCCTGCGTGACCAGGGTCCGGATCATCGCCCAGTGCGGGCGGACGAGTTCGTTGATGTAGCTGCCGCCGTGCACGTACAACACCCGTGCCGCGGGCTCGGTCCCCCGCGGGGAGACCTCGTACACCGGCCAGGCGCCGACGAAGGTCCGCGAGATGTCCGCTACCCGCCCCAGCGAGCGCGGCGGCAGATGCGAAGCGGGCCGTCGGGCGGACTCCGCCACCCGGGTCCGTACCGCTTCGACGCTCGCGAACCGTCTTCGCCGTCCCGTCGCGATCAGCGCCGCCGACAGCGCCCTGCTGCGCAGACTCGGCACGCCCCTCACCTCCCCTTTTCCCCGGACCACCCCCGGCCCCGGGACCCTACCCCGTCATCGGAGGAGCATAGGCGTGAAGCTGGGCTGTCGACCCGCTTAAGAAAGTCTCGATGGACTGATCACCGGGCATCTCGGCAGATTGGTGACCGTCACCGACGCCGTCCGCGCCCCCGCGCCGCGCGGCGCCCCCTTCCGCATGCCTGGAGCCACCCCCATGAAGGCACTCGTCAAGCACAAGGCCGAACCCGGACTGCGGCTCATGGACGTCCCCGAGCCCGAGTACGGCCCCGGCGACGTGCTGATCAAGGTGCTGCGCACCGGCATCTGCGGAACCGACCTGCACATCCGGGCCTGGGACGGCTGGGCGCAGGGCGCGGTGAAGACCCCGCTCGTCCTCGGTCACGAGTTCGTCGGCGAGGTCGCCGCCCTAGGCGCTGACGTCCGCGACATCGAGGTCGGTGCGCTGGTCAGCGGCGAGGGCCACCTGGTGTGCGGCAAGTGCCGCAACTGCCTGGCCGGGCGCCGCCACCTGTGCCGCAGCACGATCGGCCTCGGGGTCGGCCGCGACGGCGCCTTCGCCGAGTACGTGGTGCTGCCCGCGCAGAACGTGTGGGTGCACCGGACGGCGGTGGACCTGGACGTCGCGGCGATCTTCGACCCGTTCGGCAACGCCGTGCACACCGCGCTGTCCTTCCCCCTCGTCGGCGAGGACGTGCTGATCACCGGCGCCGGCCCGATCGGCATCATGGCGGCGGCCGTGGCCCGGCACGCCGGTGCGCGCAACGTGGTGATCACCGACGTCAGCCCCGAGCGGCTGGAGATCGCCCGCAAGGCGGGCGCCACGCTCGCGGTGAACGTCGCCGAGTCCTCCATCGCCGACGCGCAGGCGCAGCTGGGCCTGCGCGAGGGCTTCGACATCGGTCTGGAGATGTCCGGCCGCGGCGAGGCCATGCGCGACATGATCGACAACATGACGCACGGCGGCCGGATCGCCATGCTGGGCCTGCCCGCGCAGGAGTTCCCGGTCGACTGGGCCAAGGTGGTCACCTCGATGATCACCATCAAGGGGATCTACGGCCGCGAGATGTTCGAGACCTGGTACGCGATGACGGTGCTGCTGGAGGGCGGGCTCGACCTGAGCCCGGTCATCACCGGCCGCTACTCGCACCGCGACTTCGACGCCGCGTTCGACGAGGCCTCGACGGCCCGCAGCGGCAAGATCATCCTGGACTGGACCGCGTAGACCCGGCCCGGCGCACCGAAAGACCATCTCCCCCCCGGTCGGGCCCCGCACACCCTCTCCCCCCTCCGCGGGGCCCGGCCCCCCTCCGTCCGTCGCCGTCCCCTCCGTCCGTCGCCGTCCCCTCCGCCCGTCGCCCTCCGCCGCATAAGGAGCACCGCACCATGTTCGAGTCCGTCCGCGAGGACCTGCGCACCACCCTCGACGAGATCCGCGCCGCCGGCCTGCACAAGCCCGAGCGCGTCATCGGCACCCCGCAGAACGCGGCCGTCGCCGTCACCGCGGGCGGGGCTCCCGGCGAGGTCCTCAACTTCTGCGCCAACAACTACCTGGGGCTGGCCGACCACCCCGAGGTCGTCGCCGCGGCGAAGGACGCACTCGACCGCTGGGGCTACGGCATGGCCTCGGTCCGCTTCATCTGCGGCACGCAGGAGGTGCACAAGGAGCTGGAGGCGCGGCTGTCGGCCTTCCTCGGCCAGGAGGACACCATCCTCTACTCCTCCTGCTTCGACGCCAACGGCGGTGTCTTCGAGACCCTGCTCGGCGCCGAGGACGCGGTCATCTCCGACGCCCTCAACCACGCCTCGATCATCGACGGCATCCGCCTGTCCAAGGCCCGCCGCTTCCGCTACGCCAACCGCGACATGGCCGAGCTGGAGACGCGCCTGAAGGAGGCCGCCGAGGGCGGCGCCCGCCGCAAGCTCATCGTCACCGACGGCGTCTTCTCCATGGACGGCTATGTCGCCCCCCTCCAGGAGATCTGCGACCTCGCCGACCGCTACGACGCCATGGTCATGGTCGACGACTCGCACGCCGTCGGCTTCGTCGGCCCCGGCGGCCGCGGCACCCCGGAGCTGCACGGGGTCATGGACCGCGTCGACATCATCACCGGCACCCTCGGCAAGGCCCTGGGCGGCGCCTCCGGCGGCTACGTCGCGGCGCGCGCCGAGATCGTCGAGCTGCTGCGCCAGCGCTCGCGCCCGTACCTCTTCTCCAACTCCCTCGCCCCGGTCATCGCGGCGGCCTCCCTCAAGGTCCTCGACCTGCTGGAGTCGGCCGGCGACCTGCGCGAGCAGCTCGCCGCCAACACCGCGCTCTTCCGCACGAAGATGACCGAGGCCGGTTTCGAGATCCTGCCCGGCGACCACGCCATCGCCCCCGTGATGATCGGCGACGCGGCCGAGGCGGCCCGGATGGCCGAGCTGCTGCTGGAGCGCGGCGTCTACGTGATCGGCTTCTCCTACCCGGTGGTGCCGATGGGCGCGGCCCGCATCCGCGTGCAGCTCTCGGCGGCCCACTCGACGGCCGACGTGGAGCGCGCGGTCGCCGCGTTCGCCGATGCCCGTGCGGCGCTGGTGGCCGACGGGGCCTGAGACAATGGTGGGGTGATCGACCCCCGCCGGCTGCGCATCCTGCGGGCCGTGGCGGACCACCGTACGGTGACCGCCGCGGCCGCAGCCCTGTACCTCACCCCGTCCGCCGTCTCCCAGCAGCTCGCGGCTCTGGAACAGGAGACGGGCCACGCCCTGCTCACCCGCAGCGGCCGGGGCGTACGGCTCACCGCGGCCGGTGAGATCCTGCTCGGCCACGCCCACGAGGTGCTGGCGCAGCTGGAGCGGGCGGAGGCCGAACTCGCGGCGTACGCGGGCGGCTCGGCGGGCGAGGTGACCGTGGCCGCCTTCGCGACCGGCATCGCGGAGGTGCTGGCCCCGGCCATCGCCCGGCTGGCGCTGGAGCACCCCGGGATCCGGCTGCGGGTGCGGGACGCGGAGGGCGACCAGAGCCTGCCGCTGCTGCTGGACGGCGAGGCGGATGTGGCCCTGGCGGTCGAGTACCGGGGCGGGCCCGGGGCGGACGACGCCCGGCTGTCCGTCCTGCCGCTGTACGCGGAGCCCTTCGACGCCGTACTGCCCTCGGGGCATCCGCTGGCCGATCCGCCCGCCGTGGCGCTCGCGGACCTGTCCGACGCGGACTGGGTGGGCCAGTACCCCGGCAACCCGTGCCACGACGTGACGCTGCTCGCGTGCGAACTGGCCGGCTTCCAGCCCCGGTTCGTCCACTCCTCCGACGACTTCCGCGCGGTGACCGCGCTGGTGGGCGCGGGCGCCGGGGTGGCCCTGGTGCCCCGTTCGGCGCTGCGCGGCATGGACCTCAAGGAGGTCCAGGTCCGCCCGGTCTCCGGCCCCGCCGCCACCCGCCGGGTCTTCGCCGCCACCCGCCGCGGCGGCGAGGTCCACCCGCTCATCGCCCCGGTCCTGGCCGCCCTGGTCCGGGAGTCGGAGCGGCTGCCCGCGCACTGACCGGACCGCGGCCCGTTCACACCCTCAGGACCTCGACCCCCGCCGCCTCGAACTCCCGGGCCACCGCTGCCGTCAGGCCCGTGTCCGTCACCAGGACGTCCACCGACGAGGTCGCGCAGATCCGGGCGAAGGCCCGTACGCCCAGCTTGCTGGAGTCGGCCGCGATCACCACCCGGCGGGCCCGCTCGCACAGCAGCCGGTTCACCGACGCCTCGTCCTCGTGGCGGGTGGCCGCGCCGTCGGCCGGGTCGAAGCCGTCCACGCCCAGCACCGCCGTGTCCACCGCGAGCTGCCCGAGCACCTGCTCGGCCAGCGGGCCCGTCAGCTCGTAGGACTGCGGGCGCGCCACCCCGCCCGTCAGCACGATCTTGAACTGGGGCCGGATCACCAGCTCGCCCGCGATGTTGAGGGCGTTGGTCACCACGGTGAGCGCGGGGGAGCCCTGGGCCAGGTCCGGCCGGCCGGCCAGGGCCCGCGCGATCTCGGTGGTCGTGGTGCCGCCGGTCAGGCCGATCACCTCGCCCGGGGTGATCAGGGCGGCGACCGCCTCGCTGATCCGGCGCTTCTCGGCGGCGCGGCGCGAGGTGCGGTAGCGCAGGGGCAGTTCGTACGAGACGCCGTGCAGCACGGCCCCGCCGCGGGTGCGGACCAGCAGCTGCTGCTCGGCGAGCTGGTCGAGGTCGCGGCGGATCGTCGCGGCGGACACGCCGAGCGCCTCGGCGGCCGGCTCCACCTCCACCTCGCCCCGCTCCACCAGCAGGTCCAGCAGTGCCTGCCAGCGCTCCTTGCGGGTCATCGGCCGCCCCCTTCGGTGTGCTCCATCGGCCTACCCGCCGAGATTAACTCAGGAGATCACCTCTCATATGCTTGAAGTTGCGCGAAACTGCCCGCTACCTTGCAGGAAAACGCATTCAGTCCCGTCTGCCGCACCAGGGAGCCTGTATGAGCCACGTCGCGCACGAGTTGGGCACACAGCCCGAATGCTGGGAACGGGCCGCCGAACTGGCCCCGGCCCGCCGGTCGGTGCTGCCGCAGCCGGGGGAGCGTACCGCGATCGTCGGGTGCGGAACCTCGTACTACATGGCCCAGGCGGCCGCCGTGTCGCGCGAGGAGGCGGGCCAGGGCGAGACCGACGCCTTCCCCGCATCGGAGTTCCCGCGCCACCGCCGCTACGACCGGGTCGTCGCCCTCACCCGGTCCGGGACCACCACCGAGGTGCTGGACCTGCTGGCCGGCCTGCGCGACGCGGGCGTGCCCACGACCGCCGTCATCGGGGACCCCGCGACCCCGGTGATGACCCTCGCCGACGACCTCGTCGTCCTCGACTTCGCCGACGAGCGGTCCGTCGTGCAGACCCGGTTCGCCACCACCGCGCTGACCCTGCTCCGCGCCCACGCCGGACTGCACTCCGCGCGCGTGGTCGCCGACGCCCGCACCGCGCTCGCCGAGCCGCTCCCCGCCGAGCTGGAGAGCCGCGGGCAGTTCACCTTCCTCGGCCGCGGCTGGAGCGTCGGCCTCGCCAACGAGGCCGCACTGAAGATGCGCGAGGCCTCCCTGTCCTGGGCCGAGTCCTACCCGGCGATGGAATACCGGCACGGACCCATCAGCGTCTCCGGGCCCGGCACCGTCACCTGGTCGCTCGACGCAGCCCCCGACGGGCTCGCCGAACAGGTGCGGGCCACCGGCGCCCAGTGGGTGGCCGGCCGCCTCGACCCGCTCGCCGAGCTGGTCCGGGTGCACCGCCTCGCCCTCGCCGTCGCCGCCCACCAGCAGCTGGACCCCGACGCACCGCGCCACCTCACCCGCTCGGTGATCCTCACCACCGGAGAGGAGGCGGTCCGATGAGCCTCGTCCCCGCCGGCACGCTCGTCCGCGGGGCGGTGGCCGCGGGCCGAGCCGTCGCCGCCTTCAACATCATCACCCTGGAGCACGCCGAAGCGGTCGTCGCCGGAGCCGAGGAGGCCGGGCTCCCCGTCATCCTCCAGCTCAGCGAGAACGCCGTGAAGTTCCGCGGCGGCCGGCTGCTGCCCATCTCCCGCGCGGCCGCCGCCTGCGCCGAGGCCGCGGGGGTCCCGGTCGGCCTGCACCTCGACCACGTCAAGAGCTCCGACCTGCTGCGCCAGGCCTGCGACGCGGGGTACGGCTCGGTGATGTACGACGCCGCGCACCTCCCGTACGCCGAGAACCTCGAGGCCACCCGCTCCGCCGCCGACTGGGCGCACGCCAACGGGCTGTGGATCGAGGCCGAACTGGGCGAGGTGGGCGGCAAGAACGGCGCAGCCCCGCTGGACCCGCACGCGCCGGGCGCCCGTACCGACCCCGACGAGGCACGCCGGTTCGTGGCCGACTCCGGGGTCGACGCCCTCGCCGTCGCCATCGGCAGCAGCCACGCGATGACCAGCCGGACCGCCTCCCTGGACCACGTGCTGCTGGCCCGGCTCGCCAAGACGGTGGACGTGCCGCTGGTCCTGCACGGCTCCTCGGGGCTGCCGGACGCGGAACTCGCGGCGGCCGTCGCCGGCGGCATCCGCAAGGTCAACATCGGCACGGCCCTGAACGTGGCCATGACCGAGGCGATCCGCGGCCACCTCACGCCGGCGGACCCCCGGCCCTACCTGGCGGCGGCCCGTACGGCGATGGCGGCGACGGCCACGGCCATGATCAACGCCCTCAACTGACGGCCACGCGAACCCTGCCGCCCGCCTGGGCCGCACCTCCGCACGGGCCCCGCGCGAGCCCGCCGCCGGACCCTCCTCCCATAATCGCGGGCATGACGAACCGACGCAGCAGAGCCGAGATCTTCCCCGCACCCGGACCGGACCGCCGCTTCACCGGTCCGGCGACCGGGGACGAACGGCGGATGCTGGCCGCGTTCCTGGCGGACCAGCGCGCCACCCTGGAACTGAAGTGCGCCGGTGTGGAGGGGGAGTTGTCCCGCCGGTCCGTGGAGCCGTCCACGCTCTCCCTGCTGGGCCTGGTGCGCCACCTGGCCGACGTCGAACGCCGCTGGTTCCGCTCCGTACTGGCAGGGCAGGACGTGCGGCCCCTGTTCTCGTCGGAGGCGGACCCCGACGCCGGCTTCGACGGAGCGGCCGGCGGCCCGGCCGCCGTCGACGAGGCCTGGCGGGCGTGGCGGGCCGAAGTGGCCTTCGCGGACCGCTTCGTGGCCGACGCGCCCGACCTCGACGTGGAGGGCGACGACGCCTGGCGCGGGAGGGTCTCCCTGCGCTGGGTCCTCGTGCACATGGTCGAGGAGTACGCGCGCCACAACGGCCACGCCGACCTGCTGCGCGAGCGGATCGACGGGGCCCTGGGCATCTAGGCCGTCTCTTTCGGATCTTGCCTGACCCGCGCCGCCTGGCACCGCACCTCGCCGCGTTGTCGGGGCGCCCAAGTACGTCCAGTACTCGGGCGCCCCTCCTCCTAGCGA
>NZ_JBHXNP010000122.1:0-26167 GCF_042719495.1 Streptomyces sp. NPDC058525 | reverse complement strand
GACGAGGCGCTCGACGACCTGGTCGGCTTCTTCGTCAACACACTGGTCCTGCGCACCGACACCTCCGGCGACCCGACCTTCGCGGAACTCCTGGGCCGCGTCCGGGAGACCGGTCTGGGCGCCTACGCCCATCAGGACGTGCCCTTCGAGCGGCTGGTCGAGGAGCTCAACCCGGTCCGCTCGCTGGCCCGCCACCCGCTCTTCCAGGTCGCGATGGTCCTCCAGTCCAACGCCGGTGCCGAGCTGGAGCCGGCCGCTCTGCGGGCCGAGTCGCTGCCCGCGGACACCGGAGTCGCCAAATTCGACCTCAACGTGACCCTGGAGGAGTTCTTCGGCCCGGACGGCGAGCCCGCCGGACTGGACTGCGCGATCGACTTCGCCACCGACCTCTTCGACCGGGAGACCGTCGAGTCCGTCGCCGCCCGCTTCGGCCGGCTGCTGACGGCGATGACGGCCCGCCCCGACGGCCGGATCGGCCGCGCCGACCTGCTGGCCGAGGGCGAGCGCGCCGCACTCCTCGGCGGCCACCGGCCGCTGCCCTCCCAACTGCCCCTCGTCCCGGCCGCCTTCGAGGCCCAGGCGGCGGCCACCCCGGACGACACCGCGCTGGTCTTCGGGGAGACCCGGCTGACCTACGCAGAGCTCGACGCCCGCGCGAACCGGCTCGCCCACGGACTGCGGGCCGCCGGCATCGGCGCCGAGGACGTGGTCGCGCTCGCCCTGCGCCGCTCGGCGGACACGGTGGTCTCCCAGCTCGCCGTGCTCAAGGCCGGCGCCGCCTTCCTCCCGCTGGACGCCGAGTACCCGCCGGAGCGCACCGCCCACATGCTGGCCGACGCCCGTCCGGCCGCCGTCCTCACCCACACGGGCTGGCCGCTGCCCGAGGTGCTGGAGGGCCTCGCCGTCCTGGACGCCGACGAGCGGACCTGGGCGGACCGGCCCGCCGACGCCCCGCCCGTCCGCCTCCACCCCTCGAACGCCGCCTACGTCATCTACACCTCCGGCTCCACCGGCCGCCCCAAGGGCGTGGTGGTGAGCCACGGTTCGGTCGCCGGACTGCTGGCCGCCCACCAGGCGGAGACCTTCGGCGAGCCCGCGCAGGTCCACGGCCGGCTGCGCGCCGCGCTGACCGCCTCGCTCTGCTTCGACGCCTCCTGGAACGGCCTGCTGTGGATGGTCGCGGGCCACGAACTGCACCTGATCGGCGAGGAGCTGCGCCGCGACCCGGCCGCCCTGGTCCGGCACTTCCGTACGGCGGGCGTGGACGCCGTCCAGTTCACCCCCACCTACGCCGAACAGCTCATCGCCGAAGGCCTGCTGGAGGAGCCCGCGCCCCGGGTGGTGCTGCTCGGCGGCGAGGCGGTCGGCCAGGCCCTGTGGACCCGCCTGCGCGAGGCCCCGGCCACCACCGGGCACAACCTCTACGGCCCCACCGAGTGCACCGTCGACACGCTGCTCCAGGCGTACGCCGACTCGGAGCGTCCCACCATGGGCCGCGCCGTCCTCGGCACCCGCGCCCACGTCCTCGACGAGCACCTGGGCCCCGTCCCGGCGGGCGTCCCCGGCGAGCTGTACCTGTCCGGCGCCGGCCTGGCCCGCGGCTACCTGGGCCGGCCGGCGCTGACCGCCGAACGGTTCGTCGCCGACCCGTTCACGCCGGGGGAGCGGATGTACCGCACCGGCGACCTGGTACGGCGCAACCGCGACGGCCGGATCGACTACCTGGGCCGCACCGACCACCAGGTCAAGATCCGCGGCTTCCGCATCGAACCCGGCGAGATCGAGCACGAGCTGACCCGCCACCCGGCCGTCCGCCAGGCCGTGGTCGCCCCGCACGACAGCCCGGACGGCGACCGCCGGCTCGTCGCCCACTGCGCGGTCACCGCGCCCAGCCCCGAACTCGCCGTCGAACTGCGCAGGTTCGTGGCCCAGACGCTGCCCGCCCACATGGTCCCGGCGGCGGTCGTCACCCTCGACGCGCTGCCGCTGACCGGCAGCGGCAAGGTGGACCGGCGCGCCCTCCCCGCCCCCGACTACCTGCTCTTCGCCGGCGGCCGGGCCGCCCGCACGGCGCGCGAGGAACTGCTCTGCGGCCTCCTCGCCGAGGTGCTCGGCGTGCCCGGACCCCTCTCCGTCGACGACGACTTCTTCGCCCTCGGCGGGCACTCACTGCTCGCGATGAGGCTGGTCAGCCGGGTCCGGTCGGTGTTCGCCGCCGAGATCGACGTCCGCGACGTGTTCGAGGCGCCCACGGTGGCCGGCCTGGCCCAGCGCCTGGACGGGGCCGGCGCCCGGCTCGCCCTGAGCGCCGGCGAGCGCCCCGAACGGCTGCCGCTCTCCTTCGCCCAGCAGCGGCTCTGGCTGATCGACCGGATGGAAGGCCCCAGCGCCCTCTACAACCTGCCGCTCGCCCTGCGCCTCACGGGCCCGCTCGACCCGGCCGCACTCGAACGCGCCCTCGGCGACCTGGTCGCCCGGCACGAGATCCTGCGCACGCTGATCACCGAGCAGGACGGCGAGCCCCGCCAGCGGATCGTCCCGGCCGCCGAGGCCCGGATCCCCTTCGACCTCCGTACCGCCCCGCCCGCCGACCCGGCGGCCGCCCTCACCGAATGCACCGCGACCCCCTTCGACCTCGCCGCCGAACTCCCCGTACGCGCCCATCTGTTCCCGCTCGCCTATGAAGAGCACCTGCTCGTCCTCGTCCTGCACCACATCGCCGGCGACGGCTGGTCCATGGACCCGCTGCTGCGCGATCTGGCCGCCGCCTACGCCGCCCGCAGCGAGGGCTCGGCGCCCGACTGGCAGCCGCTGCCCGTCCAGTACGCGGACTACGCGCTGTGGCAGCGCGAGCTGCTCGGCGACGAGGGCGACCCCGAGAGCCTGGCCGCACGCCAACTCGCCTACTGGCGCGACACCCTGGCGGATCTTCCCGAGGAGCTGTCGCTCCCCGTGGACCGCCCCCGGCGGGCGGACAGCGGCCACCGCGGCGACCGCGTCGTCCTCCCGCTCGGCGCCGCACTGCACCGGTCCCTGGCCGCCGTGTCGCGCGAGCACCGCGTCACGATGTTCATGACCCTGCAGGCCGGTCTGGCCGCGCTGCTGACCCGGCTCGGAGCCGGTACCGACGTACCGATCGGCTCGGTGGTCGCGGGCCGCTCGGACGAGGCGCTCGACGACCTGGTCGGCTTCTTCGTCAACACGCTGGTCCTGCGCACCGACACCTCCGGCGACCCGACCTTCGCCGATCTGCTCCACCGCGTACGGGAAGCCCAACTCGACGCCCACGCCCACCAGGACGTGCCCTTCGAGCGGCTCGTCGAGGAGCTCAATCCGGCCCGCTCACTGGCCCGCCACCCGCTCTTCCAGGTGATGCTGCTGCTCCAGGGCGGGGGCGGGACCGGCTCGCCGGGCGGCCCCGGCGAGGCGCCGCTCGACCTGGCCGGACTGACGGCCTCCGTCGAACCGGTCGGCGGCTACGCGGCCAAGTTCGACCTGTCCATCGCCATGGGCGAGTCCTTCGACGCCGACGGCGCGCCCGCCGGGCTGGAGTGCGCGATCGACTTCGCCACCGACCTGTTCGACCGGGAGACCGTCGAGTCCCTGGCGGTCCGGCTGGGCCGCCTGCTGACCGAGGTCGCGGCCCGACCCGACCGGCCCATCGGCCGCGTCGACCTCCTCTCCGCCGACGAACGCACGGAACTCCTGTACGGCGGCGACGAGTTGCCGCTGGACTTCCCGCTGCTGCCGGCCGCCTTCGAAGCCCAGGCGGCCCGCACCCCGGACGCGACCGCCCTGGTCGCCGGGGACACCCGGCTCAGCTGGGCCGAGCTGAACGCCCGCGCCAACCGCCTCGCCCACCGACTCACGGCCACGGGCGCCGGCCCGGACACGGTGGTGGCCCTGGCCCTGCCGCGCTCCGCGGAGACCGTGGTCGCCCTGCTCGCCGTCCTCAAGGCGGGTGCCGTCTCGCTCCCGCTGGACGCCGAGTACCCGGCCGACCGGACCGCCGCCATGCTGGCCGACGCCGCGCCCGCACTGGCCGTGACCGGCGACGGCTGGCCCCTGCCCGAACTGCTCGCGGGCCTGCCCGCCCTGGCGGCGGACCCGGCGCAGGACACGTACGGAGCGGCCGGCCCGAACCGGCCCGCCGCCGACAACCCGCCGCCGCGGGCCACCGCCGCCGACGCCGCCTACGTGATCTACACCTCCGGCTCCACCGGCCGCCCCAAGGGCGTGGTGGTGAGCCACGGTTCGATCGCCGCACTCCTCGCCTCGCACCGCGCCACCACCGGCCCGATCGGCGCCACCGAGCGCCTGCACGGCCGGCAGCGTGTCGCGCTGACCGCCTCGCTCTGCTTCGACGCCTCCTGGGACGGCCTGCTCTGGCTCATCGCCGGCCACGAACTGCACCTGATCGGCGACGAGGTCCGGCGCGACGCGGCCGCGCTCGTCCGGCACCTGCGCAGCGAGGCCGTCGACGTCCTGGAAGTCACCCCGTCCTACGCCGAACAGCTCCTCGACGAAGGCCTGTTGGACGAGCCCGCGCCCCGGGTGGTGCTGCTCGGCGGCGAGGCGGTCGGCCCGGCGCTGTGGACCCGCCTGCGCGAGGCACCCGCGACCACCGCGCACAACCTCTACGGGCCCACCGAATGCACCGTCGACGCCCTCACCCAGCCCTTCGCCGCCACCGGGCGCCCGGCCCTCGGCCGCACCGTCCTCGGCACCCGCGCCCATGTCCTGGACGAGCACCTGGGCCCCGTCCCGGCGGGCGTCCCCGGCGAGCTGTACCTGTCCGGCGCCGGCCTGGCCCGCGGCTACCTCGGCCGCGCGGCCCTGACCGCCGAGCGGTTCGTCGCCGACCCGTTCGCGCCGGGCCGGCGGATGTACCGCACCGGCGACCTGGTCCGCCGCACCCGGCAGGGCGAGCTCGACTACCTGGGCCGCACCGACCACCAGGTCAAGATCCGCGGCTTCCGGATCGAACCCGGCGAGATCGAGCACGTGCTGACCCGCCACCCCCTGGTCCACGCCGCCACCGTCACGGTCCACGACGACGGCACCTCCGGTCCCCGGCTGGTCGCCCACGTCGTGGCGGACGGCCCGCTCGACCGGGCCGAACTGCGCGCCTTCGCCGCCCGCTCGCTGCCCGGCTACATGCTCCCGGCCGCCCTCGTCCCGATCGACGCACTGCCGCTGACCGCCAGCGGCAAGGTCGACCGGCGCGCCCTCCCCGCCCCCGACTTCCTCTCCTCGCCCACCGGCCGCGCACCCCGGACACCGCACGAGGAACTGCTCTGCGGCCTCTTCGCCGAGGTCCTCGGCCTCCCGGACCCGGTCTCCATCGACGACGGCTTCTTCGACCTCGGCGGCCACTCCCTCCTCGCCATGAAACTGCTCGGCCGGATCCGCACCGCGCTCGGCGCCGACCTCGGCATGCGGGTGCTCTTCGAAGCCCCCACCGCGGCCGCCCTGGCCCGCCGCATCGGCCCCGGCCCCGACGACCGGTCCGGCGCCCCCGCCCAAGACGCCGAAGACGCCGAAGACGCCGACGGGGCCCGCGGCGCCCTGGACGTACTCCTCCCGCTGCGCGCCGGAGGCACCCGGGCCCCGCTGTTCTGCGTCCACCCCGCCGCGGGCATCAGCTGGGTCTACTCCGGGCTGCTGCGCCACCTCGACCCGGACCTGCCGGTCCACGGGCTCCAGGCGCGCGGTCTGCGCGGAGGCTCCCCGTCCTCCGTCACCGAGATCGCCGAGGACTACGTACGGCAGATCCGCGCGGTCCAGCCGGAAGGGCCCTACCACCTGCTCGGCTGGTCCTTCGGCGGGGTGGTCGCCCAGGCGATGGCCGTCGCCCTTCAGGCCGAGGGCCGGGACGTCGCCCTCCTCGCCCTCCTCGACGGCCTGCCCGCCGACCCCGCCCGGTACGGCGCCGACGGCCCCCCGCCCTCCGACGACCCGGTCGACACCCTCGCCGAGCTGCTCGCCTCGCTCGGCTACGACCCGGCCGACGGACGCGGCCAAGCCGACCTCACCGAACTCCTGGGCGAGGCCGCCGGCGTCCTGCCCGACGTGTTCGAGCAGCACCGCAAGCTGATGGCCGAACACGTACCGGACCGCTACCGGGGCGACGCCGTCTTCTTCGGCGCCACCCTCGACAAGCCCGCCGACTGGCCCTACTCGGCGGCCTGGCACCCGTACGTCGACGGACGCGTCGAGGAACACCGCATCACCTGCACGCACGGCGCCATGACGCAGCCGGAGCCCGTCGCACGGATCGCCGCCGTGCTCGCCGAGAAGCTTGGAGTGTGACCCGCCATGACCACCGCCTCCGTCAAACCGCCGTCCCCGGCGGCGGACGCGCCGCGCAGGAGCCGCTGGGGCCTCTGGGCACAGGGCAACTTCCGCAAGCTCTGGATCGGTGAGACGACCAGCGGCCTCGGCACCGCCGTCGGCAACGTCGCACTCGCCCTGGTGGCCGTGGTCACCCTGGAGGCCTCGCCGTTCATGGTCGGCCTGCTCACCGCCTCCGCCTGGGTGCCGTGGCTCTTCCTCGGCCTGCTGGCCGGCGCCTGGGTGGACCGCTGGCCCCGGCTGAAGGTGATGCTCGTCTGCGACCTCCTCCTGCTGCTGCTGTTCGGCAGCGTGCCGGTGGCCGGCTGGCTGGGCCTGCTGACCATGGCCCAGCTGGTGGTGGTGGCGCTGCTGGCCGGCGCGGTCAAGGTGTTCCTGTCCACCGCCAACAGCGCAGTCCTGCCCGTGCTGGTCGCCAAGCCCGACCTGCTCGAAGCCAACGTCAAACTGCGCTCCGGCGACGCGGCCGCGGAGATCGCCGGCCCCGGCCTGGCCGGTCTGCTCTCCCAGGCGTTCGGCGCGGTCAGCGGTCTGCTCGCCGACGCGGTGACCTACCTGGTGGCGGCGCTCTGCGTGGGGTCGATCCGCGTCGAGGAGAAGCCGCCGCCGGTGTCCGAACGGCGCGGGATCCTGCGCGAGATCGGCGAAGGGGTCCGCTTCCTGGCGCACGACCCGTACCTGCGCACGCTGGCCAGTTTCGCGGCCGTCGGCAACCTCGGCCTCAACGGCATCCAGGCGGTGCAGACCGTCTTCCTCGTCCGCACCGTGGGCGTCTCGCCCGGCGGCATCGGGCTGGTGTTCGCTGCGGTGTCGGTCGGCGGCCTGGCGGGTGCGGCGCTCGCCGGACGGATCGCCCGCCGGTTCGGGACGGCCCGCGGGCTGCTGCTCTGCGAGCTGGTGGGGGCGCCGTTCATCCTGCTGCTGCCGATGGCCGGGGAGCGGCTGCCGCTGCCGGTGAGCGCGGTGGCCTGGTCGATCGCGGTCTGCGGGGTGATCGCCGGAAACGTCATCGCCGGCAGCTTCTACCAGGCGTATTGCCCGCCCGCGATGATCGGCCGGATCCGGGCCAGCGCCTCCACGGTCAACTTCAGCGCCATCCCGGTGGGCGCCCTGCTCGGCGGCTGGCTGGGCGAGGTGCTCGGCGCCCGCACCACCCTGTGGATCATGGCGAGCGTGCTGCTCTCGGCCGGCGCGGTCCTGCTGGCCGGCCCGCTCCGCGGCCTGCGGAACTTCCCGGAGCGCCCGACGGCGTCCTGACCGCCCTCCCGGCCCTGTCCCAGCCCCTCTGCCCTTCCGTCTTTCCGTCCTTCTGCCCCATCGGTCCTTCCGGAGCCTCCCATGACCCGCACCGCCCGCCCGCGCCGCTTCCTGATGTGCCGTCCGACCCACTTCGAGGTCAGCTACACGATCAACCCCTGGATGGACCCGGCCAAGCCGGTGGACACCGACCTCGCGGTCGCCCAGTGGCAGCGGCTGTACGAGCAGTACCTCGCCCTCGGACACCGGGTGGACCTGATCGACCCGCTGCCCGGCCTGCCCGACATGGTCTACGCGGCGAACGGCGCCACCGTCGTCGACGGAAAGGTGCTCGGCGCCCGGTTCCGCAACGCCGAGCGCGCCGCCGAGGGCCCCGCCTACCTGGAGTGGTTCCGGGCCAATGGCTTCACCACCCACGACCCGGTCCACGTCAACGAGGGCGAGGGCGACCTCCTGCTGACGGGCCGTCACCTGCTCGCCGGGCGCGGTTTCCGCAGCGCCTCCGACGGGCACGCGGAGGCGCAGGAGTTCCTCGGCCGCCCGGTCGTCGGCCTGGACCTCGTCGACCCGCGCTTCTACCACCTCGACACCGCGCTCACCGTCCTCGACGCCGACCAGGTCATGTACTACCCGGGCGCGTTCTCGGCGGGCAGCCGGGCGGTGCTGCGCCGGCTCTTCCCGGACGCGCTGCTGGTGACGGAGGCGGACGCGGAGGTGTTCGGGCTCAACGCGATGAGCGACGGCCTGAACGTGGTGCTGCCGGAGGCGGCGACCGGGGTCGCGGCCCACCTGCGCGAACGAGGCTTCCGGCCGATCGGGATGGACCTCTCCGAGCTGTTCAAGGGCGGCGGCAGCGTGAAGTGCTGCACCTTGGAGATCCGCGAGGCGGCCTGATCCGGCCGGGCCGAAGGCCCCCTCGGCATCCCGTCAACGCCCCCTCAACGCCCCCTCAACGCCCCCTCAACGCCCCCCTCAACGCCCGATCAACGCAGCCGATCGACGCCGGTGCTCCCACGTCGATCGGCTGTTGAACGTGCCTTGCCATGCTCATCCCATCAGCCCGGAGCACTCCGGGAAGTCCCCCAAAAACCCCTTCCCACCAGGGAAGACGTCCCAGGGAGCAGTCATGGCGAAGCGTTCGAACACCCTCGGTGCCGCTCGGATCCGCCTGGCCGCCGCCGGCCTCGCCCTCGGCGCGGTGATCGCTCTCGGCGCGGCCGGTGCGGCGATGGCCGACGGCACCGGCGGCACCGGGCAGGGCGGGGGCGTCGGCGCCACCCAGGCCACGGTGCCGGCCCCGAGCCCCACCCCCACCGACGACAAGGACTGGAACAGCACCGGCTCCTGAGCCGTACCGGCAGCCGCACGGTGAGAAGGACCGTTTCCCTCCGGCCACCGCACCCCGGCCCCCCTCCCTCAGGGATCGACCAGCGCCGGCGCCGGCTCCTCCAGCAGGAGGGCCACATCGGCGGCCTCCGGAAGCCCCAGGCGGCAGAAGATCTCGTACGCCTGACGCAACCGCGCCCCCGCCTCCGCCCCGCGCCCCAGGTCCGCGAGCGAACGGCCCAGCACGACCAGCGCCTGAGCCTGGTCCCGCTCCGCCCCCAGCTCCTCGCACAGCACCAGCGCCAGCCCGGCGTGGTCGAGCGCCTCGTCGGCCCGGCCGAGCGAGCGCAGACTGTCCGCCATCCGGTAGCGCGCGTGCGCGGCCCGGTCCCGCAGACCGGCTTCCGTCGCCACCGTCAGACACTCCCGGAACCAGGTCACCGCCTCCTCGTGACGCCCGAGCGCGTGCAGCGCCAGACCCAGGACGTACAGGGTGTACGCACGCCCGGGATCGTCCTGCCGGGTCCGCAGTTCGGCGAGCGCCGCATGGCAGATCTCCACCGCCTCGTCCGCCCGTCCGCTGCGCACACGGGCCAGCGCGGCGTTCACGGTCGTCACCAGCGCGCCGGAGCGGTGCCCCAGCTCGTTGGCCAGCAGCAGCGCCTCGTCGTAGTGGTCCACCGCCTCGTCGTAGCGGCTGAGGAACTGGCAGATCAGACCGAGGTCGTTGAGCGCCTGGCGGAGGATCACCGTGTCACCGGCGGTCCGTGCCGCCTCCACCGCCTGGCGGGCCGCCGCCTCGGCCGCGTCCAGCCGGGTCGCCGCCAGGGCCACGTTCCCGCGCAGGAAGTGCGCGCGTCCGGCGGCCCGTACGTCCCCGTGCCGTACCGCCGCCTCGGCCAGCGCGTCGGCGGTGGCCGCGAGCCTGCGGCTCGGCGGGGTGAGCACGAACGGGGTGAGGGCGATCAGCAGGTCGATCGCGGCCCGCAGCGCCGTCCCCGGCACGCCGCCCGGCGGGTCCACGCCGTGGGCTCCGTCCGCTCCCGCGTCCGCGGCGACCTGGGCCGCGAGCGCCACCGCGCCCGTACGCTCCGCCGCCGTCCACTCCCGGGCCGCGTCCCATCCGGCCAGCGCCACACCGGGGGAGCGGGCCGGACCCAGTGCGCCCGCCGCCGGATCGCCCGGCACCGCGTGCTGGAAGGCGGTGCAGGCCGTGGCCAGCAGGTGGTCCAGCAGCCGGTCCCGGGCCGCCAGCGCCTCCATGCTCTCCGCCGCACCGCCGGCCGCGGAAGCGGAGCCCCCCGTCTCCGCGGGTCTGCGCCGGGCGAACGCGCGCAGCAGGTCGTGGTACCGGTAGCGCCCCGGGAACGGCGACTCCACCATCGCCACGTCCACCAGCGCCTCCAGCAGGTCCTCGGCGTCGTACTCGTCGAGGTCGAGCAGCGCGGCCGCCGCCGGCAGCCCGATGTCCGGCCCGTCCACCGAGGCGACCAGCCGGAACGCCCGGGCCTGGTCGGCGGTCAGCTGGCGGTAGCTCAGTTCGAAGGCCGCGGCCACCGCGAGGTCGCCGATGCGCAGCTCGTCGATCCGCCGCCGTTCCACCTGGAGCCGGCGGCTGAGCGTCTCCACCGTCCAGCCCGGCCGGGCCGCGAGCCGGGCGGCCACGATCCGGACCGCCAGCGGCAGGTACCCGCAGGCCACCACCAGCTCCAGTGCGGCCTCCCGCTCGGCGTCGAGGCGCTCGGTGCCGATGGTGCGGCCGAGCAGGTCCAGCGCCTCGGACGGCTGGAACACGTCCAGGTCGACCTGGACGGCGGCCGGCAGCCCGGACGGGCGGGTGCGGCCGGTGGTGAGGACCGCGCAGCCGACCGCGCCCGGGAGCAGCGGGCGGATCTGCGCCGCGTCCTTGGCGTTGTCGAGCACCAGCAGCAGCCGCCGCCCGTCCACGACGGACCGGAACAGCGCCGAGCGCGCGTCCAGCCCGTCCGGGACCGCGTCGCCGGGCACCCCGAGCGCCACCAGGAAGCCGCTGAGCACGGCCTCCGGGTCGGCCGGCACCGGATCGGAGCCGCGCAGGTCCACGTACAGCTGGCCGTCCGGGTAGGCCTCCCGGACGCGGTGCGCCACGTGCAGTGCCAGCGCGGTCTTGCCGACCCCGCCCATGCCGACCACGGTGGCGATCACCAGCGCCTGCGCGGAGGGTGCGCCGAGTGCCTCGTCCAGCACCCGGACCGGCGCCGTCCGCCCGGTGAAGTCGGCCGCGTCCGGCGGCAGCTGGGCGGGCCGCGGCGGTGCGGGGGCCGGCCGTGCGGCGGTCTCCCGCCCGTCCTGCTCCTCCCGCCGGCCCGGTTCGGCCGCCCCGGGACCGGCTCCGTCCTCGTGGCCCTCGGCGCCGCCCCGGCCCGGGTCCGCGTCCCGTCCCGGCTCCTCGGAAGCCGCCGCCCCCGTACCGCCTCCCCGCACCGGTGCCGGGCCCGGTTCCGGAGCGGCCAGCGCCTGGTCGCCCTCCAGGATCCTGCGGTGCAGCTGCTCCAGCTCCGTCCCCGGCGCGACGCCCAGCTCCGCGAGGAACAGCTGGCGCACCCCGCGGTACACGGCCAGCGCGTCCGCCTGCCGTCCGGCCTGGTACAGCGCCCGCATCAGCAGCCCGTACGCCCGCTCGTGCAGCGGGTGTTCGGTGGTGAGCGAGGTCAGCTCGGGGATGCAGCGCGAGTGCCGGCCGAGCGTCAGGTCCAGCCCGATCCGCTCCTCCAGCAGGGTCAGCCGCAGTTCCTCCAGCCGCTGCCGGTGCCGTTCCGCGAATGGTCCCGGGATGCCGGCCAGCGGTTCGCCCTGCCACAGCTCCAACGCCTGGTTGAGCAGGTCGCGGGCGCGCAGCGGATCGGTCCGCGCGGTGCGCTCCGCCTCGGAGCCCAGCGCCTCCGCCTCCGCCGCGTCCACGGCGAGCTTCGGCAGGACCAGCCGGTAGCCGTCCCCGATCGACACCAGCACGCTCGACGCGGGCCGTTCGGCCCCGGCCCCGTCCCCCTCTTCGCTCTTTCCCCCCGGGTCCAGCACCTTGCGCCACCGCCACGCGTAGGTGCGCACGGTGGTCATCGCCGCGCTCGGCGGGTCCTCGCCCCACAAGGCGGCGATGAGATCGGTGGCGCTCGCCGAATGCCCCGGCCGGAGCAGGAGCACGGCCAGCATCGCCTGCTGCTGAGGGCTCCCGATCTTGAGCGCGGCAGCGCCCCGGTGAGCCCGCATCAGACCGAGTAACGAGAAACGCAGATCGCCCAAGTTCTGCCCCCAGCCCCCAGAACACGGTGCCCGCCCCCGCTCGGCGCCCATGTCAAATTTTGTGTCACCTTTTTAACCACACCGTCGCACCCGGTGTCGAGAGTCTGTTGAGCCTGTGGTGATCAGGTGTTGAACCCTGCCGTACAGAATCGCCGTGCCGCGGGCACGCCGGAGATGGTCCGGCACCGCCCGCCCGCCCCCTCGGCCGCCGGTGGCGCCGGGCCTGACCATACATTCGGAGGCGGATTCCGTGAACACCGCACTGCTGTACCGGCTGCTCGACGCCGACCCGGCCGCCGGCCCGGCCGAACTGCTCCACCGCGCCCGGGCCGGCCGCGACCTGCCGCACCTGGTGCTCTCCGCCCTGGCCCTCGACGGCGTCCGGATGGGCGAGCCCGCCCGCGCCGAACTGCGCCGCGCCCGCGACCGCGTCGCGCAGTACGCCCGCCTGGCCGCCGGCCTCGCCCGCTCCACCGGAGTGCGCGCCATCCGCGGTCTCCCGCTCGCCGGCTACTACCCGGACGGCCTGCTGCGGCCGATGGACGGCCTCGACCTGGTCGCCCCGGACGAGGCGGCCCTGTGGCAGGCCGTCATCCGCCTGGTCACCGACCAGCCGGTGGAGCGCATCGACGTCTCACTGCTGGGCGAGCGCCCCCACCACACCGCCGTCACGCTCCACTGGCCCGCCGAGGACCCCCTGGTGGACCCCTGGTACCGGGTCCACCTCACCACCGCCGCGCTGCCCGGAGACGGCTCGGCCGTGCCCGTGCGGCCGTACCTGGCCGCCGACGAGCAGGTCGAGTGCCTCATCGCCCTCGCCGAGTCCTGTCTGCGCAGCCCGTCCCGGCCCCCCTGTCCCGTCACCCTCCTCGACATCGCGGCCCTCACCGGCCGGCCCTTCTCCGAGCCCGCCGAGACCGCCGCCGTCCTCGCCGCCTACCGCCTGGCCCCCGAGGCCGCCACCCTCCTCGACCACGCCGCCGGCCACGTCCCGCTCGGCCCCCTCGCCGCCGTCCGCGCCGAACTCGCCCCCGCGCTCGCCCCCGAAAACCGCCGCCGCGCCGAAGCCGCCACCGCCGCCCGGCGCCTGCGCACGCGCCACGGCACCCTCCTGCGCCGTACCGTCATCCGGCACGCCTGGGACCAGGCCCGCTTCCTCATCCCCTCCTCCGGCACCCCGCTCCTGCTCACCCCCGTCGCCGACTACCTCCTCGCCCCGGCGCCCCCCACCTCCACCACGCGCACCGCGGCCCTCCAGGCCCTCCACCACTGGGACAACCTGTGCTGACGCGGCCCGGGCGGGAGGCGCGAGGGACCGGGACACGGCTCCGGGGCGGGACGGGCCGGAGCCCGTCCCGCCCCGGAGGCCGGTGTCAGGAGGACTGGTCGGTCAGGATCGCCGGGTCCGAGAGGCCCGCCGCGCCCGTCTCGACCTTGCCCGCGAAGCGGCGCAGGAAGTCCGGCGCGCCGGACGCGGTGACCGTCACGTCGTACCAGCGCCGCGTGTTCTTCAGCGAGACGCTGTGCGTGACGGTGGCGCCCTTGGCGACGGTGAGCCGCTTGGGGCCGCCGCCGTAGGAGTTGGTGACGGTCAGCGTGGCCGTCGACCCTCCCGCGTTGGTGAGCGTGAGGTCCAGGTTCCCGGTCGCGGCGTTGTGCCGGGCGGTGACCTCGGGGCCGGGGGTGGTGCCCGGGTTGCGGAAGCCGCGCAGGAAGCCGTTGGGGCCGTGCACGGTCAGGTCGGTGACCCCCGCCGAGTACTGCGTGTTCCAGGTGTCCGAGATCGACTTGCCGGCCTCGGTGGTGTAGGTCCACGGGGCGTCGGTGCGGTTGCCGGAGGTGACGTAGAACTGCGCACCCAGGTCCGGACCGCCGCTGAAGGCCAGCCGGAACTTCCCCTCTCCGGTGAGCGCCGTGCCGTCCACGTACGGGGCGTACTTCAGCGCGCGGGTGGGGCGCAGGCCCTTCTCCTGGCGGGGCATGGAGCCGACGGCCGGGGCGGGCGCCCGGAAGTCGGGGTGGCGCTCGCGGTCCTGCGGCTCCCAGGCCCCGGTGTCCGGCAGCTCGACCGCGCCGGTGTCGCTGCGGCCGAAGTCGAAGGCGGAGGTGAGGTCGCCGCAGACCGCGCGGCGCCACGGCGAGATGTTGGGCTCGTGCACCCCGAACCGCTGCTCCACGAAGCGGATGACGGAGGTGTGGTCGAAGGTCTCGGAGCAGGAGTAGCCGCCGGTGCTCCACGGGGAGACCACGAGCATGGGCACGCGCGGGCCCAGGCCGTACGGCCCGGCGACGTAGCCCGCCTTGCCGGGGAAGACGTCCAGGGCGGTGGGCGTGGTCGACAGGCCCTGGTTGGCGTTGGCCGGGGCGTACGGCGGCACGACGTGGTCGAAGAAGCCGTCGTTCTCGTCGTAGGTGATGAACAGCGCGGTACGGGCCCACACGTCGGGGTTGGAGGTGAGGGCGTCCAGGACCTGTGCGATGTACCAGGCGCCGTAGTTCGACGGCCAGTTGGAGTGCTCGCTGAAGGCCTCGGGCGCGGCGATCCAGGAGACCTGGGGCAGGGTGCCGGCCGCGACATCGGCGCGCAGCCGGTCGAAGTAGCCCTCGCCGGCCTTGGCGTTGGTGCCGGTGCGGGCCTTGTCGAAGAGCGGGTTGCCGGGCTGCGCGGTGCGGTACTTGTTGAAGTAGAGGAGCGAGTTGTCCCCGTAGTTGCCGCGGTAGGCGTCGTTGATCCAGCCCCAGTGGCCGGCGGCGTCGAGTCCGTCGCCGATGTCCTGGTAGACCTTCCAGGAGATCCCGGCCGACTCCAGGCGCTCGGGGTAGGTGGTCCAGTCGTAGCCGAGTTCGGCGTTGTTGAGGACCGGGCCGCCGCCCTTGCCGTCGTTGCCGGTGTGGCCCGACCACAGGTAGTAGCGGTTCGGGTCGGTGGAGCCGATGAACGAGCAGTGGTACGCGTCGCAGATGGTGAAGGCGTCGGCGAGGGCGTAGTGGAAGGGGATGTCGTCCCGCGTCAGGTAGGCCATGGTGGTGGGCGTCTTGGCGGGCACCCAGTTGTCGTACTTGCCCTTGTTGAAGGCGCTCTGGCCGCCCGCCCAGTCGTGGTTGAGGCCCTGGAGGAACTCCATGCCGAGGTCGTCGGACGGCGGCCGGAAGGGCAGCGTCTCCTTCGTGCCGTCGGACTGGTGCCAGACGGACTTGCCGCTCGGCAGGGTCACCGGGCGGGGGTCGCCGAAGCCGCGGACGCCGTGCAGCGCGCCGTAGTAGTGGTCGAAGGACCGGTTCTCCTGCATCAGCACGACGATGTGCTCGACGTCGGCGATGGTGCCGGTGGTCCCCTGCGCGGGGATGGCGGCGGCGCGCGCGATGCTCTCGTTGAGCATCGTCAGGGCGGTGGCGCCACCGGCGAGCTGCAGGAAGCGACGGCGGTTCAGTTCTGCCATGGCGGGATCGACCTCTGCGGGTTGAGGGTGTTGGAGCGCCCCCAGGACAACGCGCCCGGGGGGCCGAAGGGGGAGCCTGACGTGAACATTCCGGGTAATCCAGTCGAACGGCAGTCGGATTCGGGAGGAGTTCGGCCAAAGTCCGGCCGGGACGGGCCGTTGACCCCGCCGGGCTGTCGCCCACCGCGCGCGCTCCCCTACAGTGCGTGATGCCCGCACCGGTCCGTGCGGTGCGCAGCCGTCGGACAGGAGCAGACCCGTGGCCACCTCCGCCCGCCCCGGCTCCCTCCCGGGCCCGTCCCCGGCGGGCCGCCCGGTCCCCGAGCTGGAGCCCGCCCTCGTAGGGGAGTGGCGGTCCGGGGGAGGGGAGCTCGTCGAGCTGTTCGCCCTGGCCCGCGAACGGCTCGGCGGCGTCGCCGCGTTCCGGCTCGGCCCGGACCCGACCGTCCTGGTCACCGACCCCGGGGCGGTACGGCACGTGCTCGCGCTCCACCCCGGCCGGTACGTCAAGCGCTCGCACCGCGCGCGCCTGCTGATCGGCGACGGGGTCCTGGCCGCGACGGGCGAGGCCTGGCAGCGGCAACGGCGGCTGTTGCAGTCCCAGTTCACCGGCCCGGGCATGCGCCGCTACGAGCAGCGGATCGCCGGGGCCGCCCGGACCGCCGCCGCGCGCTGGGCCTCGTACGCCCGCGACGGGCGGGTCTTCGACGTCGGGGACGAAATGCGCCGGTTCGCCCTGGACACGATCTGGCGCTCCCTGACCGGCCACCCCCTCGATCCTGCTTCGGAGCGCGAACTGGCCGCCGTGCCCGCCGTGGTGGCCGCGCTGCCCAGCCTGCCCGCCGACGGCGCCGTCGCCGAAGGGCCCGTCGCCGACGACCTGGCCAGGATCGACGCCGTGGCGGGCCTGGCCATCGCCGCCGCCCGCGACGGGGCCGCCGGACCTGACGGGCCGGGCCTGCTGCACGTCCTGCTCGAGGCGGCCGGCACGCGCCCCGAGTACACCGACCGGCTGATCCGCGACGAGCTCGTCACCCTGCTGGTCGCCGGGCACGAGACCACCGCCTCCACCCTGACCTGGCTCCACCTCCTGCTGGACCGCAACCCGCGGGCGCGCGAGCGGGCCCTGGCCGCCGGGGCGGAGGGCTCGCCCGAGCGCCGGCAGGCCGTCCAGGCCCTCGTGCACGAAACGCTGCGCCTCTACCCGTCCGCCTGGATCCTGCCGCGCTGCGCGTCCGAGGACGACCTCCTCGCCGGCCACCGGATCGAGGCCGACACCGACGTGCTGGTCTGCCCCTGGCTCACGCACCGGGACCCCGGACTCTGGGACGACCCCGGGCGGTTCGACCCGGACCGCTTCACCACCCCCGGCCGGCGCCCCGCCCACCCGGGGAGCTACTTCCCGTTCGGCGTCGGGCCCCGCGCCTGCCTGGGCCTGCAGTTCGCGCTCCGGGAGTCGACCGTCCTCCTGGAGCACCTGCTGCCCGCCCACGTCCCGCACTTCCGGTCCCTCCCGGCCAAGGCCGCCTACGGCCTCACGGTCCGCCCCGACGGCCCCGCCCCGGCAACGCTGGGCTAGGGGGGCCTGGCGAAAAACACTTGGACTGCCCGGGCGGGGTAGCGGGACACTGCGAACCTTGTCCTTCTGGTCCGACAAAGCAGGGTTGGGATGGGATCACCCGAATCGCACGAAGGTTCGCCGGGCCGGGGCCCGGTACTCCTCGCACTCCGCCACTACGGACGGGAGCTGGTCCGGCTGCGGAAGGTGGCCGCCCCCGCGATGCTGCTCCCCGCACTCGGCAACATCGGCATCACCTACGTCGCGCCGCTGATCGTCGCGAAACTCGTCGGCCGCATCGCCGGCGACACCGGCACCGGCATCGGCGCGATGCTGCCCTACGTCCTGGCCTTCGCCTGCTCCCTGCTCGCCGGGGAGACGCTGTGGCGCATCGGCTACCACTGCCTGAACCGCCTCGACGCCCGCGGCATCGAGAACCTGTACGTCATCGGCATGGAGGAGCTCTACGCCAAGGACGCCGCCTTCTTCCACGACAACTTCGCCGGGTCCCTGACCAAACGGGTCCTCAGCTTCGCCTCCCGCTTCGAGGAGTTCGTCGACACCCTGACCTTCTCCGTCATGGGCAACTTCGTACCGCTGCTGTTCGCCTCGGTGGTGCTGTGGCAGTACGACCCGCTCCTCGTGGCCGGGCTGCTGACGATGATCACGTTCACGGGCCTGTGCGCCGCCCCCCTGATCCGGCGCCGCCAGGTGCTCGTCGCCCAGCGCGAACAGGCGATCGCCCGGGTGTCGGGCCACGTCGCCGACAGCCTGATGAACATGGACACCGTCCGGGCCTTCGCCGCCGAGGAACGCGAGGCCGCCGAGCACCGCTCCCGGGTCGCGGAGTCGCGGCGGCTCATGCTGCGCTCCTGGGACTACGGCAACCTGCGCATCGACACGCTGGTCGCGCCGATGTCCGTACTGACCAACGTGCTGGGCCTGCTGCTGGCCGTGGCGCTCGGCGCGGGACAGCACGGGGTGGAGGGGGTCATCGTCGCCTTCACCTACTACGCGGCCGCGACCCGGATCATGTTCGAGTTCAACCAGATCTACCGGCGTCTGGAAAGCTCGATGACCGAGGCCGCGCAGTTCACCGAACTGCTGCTGGACCCGCCGACCGTGCTCGACCCGGCCACCCCCCAGCCGCTGCCGGCCCGGGCCTCCGAGGTGCGCTTCGAACGGGTGACCTTCGCCCACGGGGGCGGGAAGCCGCTCTTCGAGGACCTCGACCTGGCCGTGCCCGGCGGGACGAAGATCGGCCTCGTCGGCCGGTCCGGCGGGGGCAAGACCACCCTCACCCGGCTGCTGCTGCGGATGACGGACATCGACGCCGGCCGGATCCTGATCGGCGGCCAGGACATCAGCGGGCTGCGCCAGGCCGACCTGCGCAGCCTGATCGCCTACGTGCCGCAGGACCCCGCCATGTTCCACCGCACCCTGCGGGAGAACATCGCGTTCGCCCGGCCCGACGCCACCGACGCGGAGATCCGCCGCGCGGCCGAGGCCGCGCACGTCACGGAGTTCGCCGACGCGCTCGCGGACGGCTTCGACACCATGGTGGGCGAGCGCGGGGTGAAACTGTCCGGCGGCCAGCGCCAGCGGGTCGCCCTCGCCCGGGCGATCCTGCGCGACGCGCCGATCCTGCTGCTCGACGAGGCGACCAGCGCCCTGGACTCCGAGAGCGAGGTGCTCGTCCAGGACGCGCTGTGGCGGCTCATGGAGGGGCGGACCGCGCTCGTGGTGGCCCACCGGCTGAGCACCGTCGCCACCATGGACCGGCTCGTCGTCCTCGACCGCGGCCGGATCGTCGAACAGGGCTCGCACCAGGAGCTGCTCGCCTCGGACGGCGCCTACGCGAAGCTCTGGCAGCACCAGTCGGGCGGCTTCCTGGACGACACCCCGGCGGGGGCCGACCGGCACTGAACCGCCGTACGGCCGCCCTAGCCGGTGCCGGTGCCGGTGCCGGTGCCGTCGACCCGGCGGCCCGCGTGGAGTTCCAGCGGGCCCCGTCCCGTGGCGCGGACGGTGAGGGCGGCCTTGATCCGGCGCCGGAGCGAGGGCTTGACCAGGTCGCGGAGTTCCCCGGGGGTGGCCGTGCGCCAGGCGAGGAGCTCCGCGGGGTCCACGCGGACCCGGGCGAGGGCGGGCGCGTCCAGGACGCCGCCGTCGTAGAGGAAGCGGACCCGGGCCAGCCGGCCCGGCTTGTGGGACCAGTCGACGGCCAGCAGGCGACCGGGCGCGAGGTCGAGGCCGATCTCCTCCCGGACCTCCCTGCGGGCGGCGGCGCGCGGGGTCTCGCCGAGGTCGCTGTCGATGCCGCCGCCGGGCAGCTGCCAGCACCGGGTGTTCCCGTACGCGGGCCGCACCAGCAGGATCCGGCCGCCGGCGTCGGTGAACAGCACGCTCGCCGAGGTCGTGGCCTTGGGACGGCTGGCGCGGTGCCCGGCGGCGTCGAGGGCGCCCGCGTGCTCCAGGGCGCTGCGGGCGGCCGGATCGAGGCCCGCCGGGGAGCCGGGCTGGGGCACGCCGTCGACCAGATGGGCCAGGGAGCCGGTGTGCAGGGCGGCCAGTGCGGCGCGCAGCCGCGGTGCGATCCGGGCGGGCAGGGCCGCGCAGGCCTCGTCCGGCCGGAGCCAGCGCGCCTCGCTGATCTCGCCGTCCGGGAAGGAGAGGGAGGCGGCCTCCTCCGGGCGCAGCGGGCCGACGAGGTGGACGTGCACGACGAGGGAGCGGCCGAGCTCGCCGGGCGGGCGGGAGTCCACCGCGAGCAGCCGGCCCACCGGCAGGCTCAGGTCCAGCTCCTCCTTCAGCTCGCGCGCGAGTCCCTCCTCCGGTGTCTCGGTGCCCTCGACCGTGCCGCCCGGCAGTTCCAGGTCGTCCTTGTAGGAGGTGGTCAGGACCAGGACCCGCCCGTAGGTGTCCAGCACGATCCCGGTGGCGGCCACCAGCGGGGAGGGCTGGGCGGCGTAGTACGCCCGCACCGTGTCGGGGGAGGGGCGGTCGGGCACGGGCGGGCTCCAGTCGTCGGCGGCGGGCCGGCCGGGCGCGCGGCCGGCCGGGCGGGCGGTCGCCGGTCCGCGCGGCAGGCTCAGGCGCGGGCCAGCAGCATGCCGCCCATGGTCACCATGGTCGCCGCGACCAGGCCGTCCAGCACCCGCCACGCGGAGGGACGGGCCAGCAGTCCGCTGAGCAGCCGGGCCCCGTAACCCAGGGTCCCGAACCAGGTCAGGCTCGCCAGCACCGCCCCGATGCCGAAGGCCCAGCGCAGGTCTCCCCGGTCGGCCGCGAGCGAACCGAGGAGCAGGACGGTGTCCAGGTAGACGTGCGGGTTGAGCCAGGTCATGGCCAGGCAGGTCAGCACGGCCCGGCGGCCCGACCCGGCGGCCGCGCCCTCCGTGCTGAGCGCCGCGCCCGGGACGGGCCGCAGCACCCGGCGGGCCGCCAGGACTCCGTAGCAGATCAGGAAGGCGCCCCCGGCCAGCCCGACCACGGTCAGGGCGGCGGGCCAGGCGGTGACGAAGGCCCCGACGCCGGCGACGCCGAGGGCGATCAGGAGCGCGTCCGACACGGCGCAGATGGCGACGACGGCGAGGACCGCGTGGCGGCGCGCGCCCTGGCGCAGGACGAAGGCGTTCTGCGCGCCGATGGCGACGATGAGGGAGAGTCCGGTGCCGAAACCGGCGAGGGCCGCCGTGATGATGCCGTGGTTCATGTCCTCGACCGTAGGCAGCCGCGACGCTTCAGTACAGCTAAAGATTTTTACGTACCATTAGCGCTCATGATGGATGAACTGCCGCTCGACCAGGTGCGGACCCTGCTGGCCGTGGTGGACGAGGGCACCTTCGACGCGGCGGCCGCCGCCCTGCACGTGACCCCGTCCGCGGTCAGCCAGCGGGTCAAGGCCCTGGAGCAGCGCACCGGGCGGGTGCTGCTGATGCGGACGAAGCCGGTGCGCGCGACGGACTCGGGTGAGGTGGTGGTCCGCTTCGCCCGGCAGCTGGCCCGGCTCGAGCGGGACGCCCGGGCCGAGCTGGGGATGGCCGAGGGGATGGGCCCGGTGCGGCTGCCGATCGCGGTGAACGCGGACTCGCTGGCGACCTGGTTCCTGCCGGTGCTGAGCCGGGTGCCGCAGGACCCGCCGGTCTGTGTCGAGCTGCACCGCGAGGACGAGTCGCACACGACCGCGCTGCTGCGGGAGGGCCAGGTGATGGCGGCGGTGACCTCCTCGCCGGACCCGGTGGCCGGGTGCACCGTACGGACGCTGGGACTGTCGCGGTACCTGCCGGTGGCCAGCCCGGACTTCGCCGCCCGGCACCTCACCGGGGATCTGGAACGCGATCTGCGGCGGGCGCCGACGATCGTCTTCGACCGCAAGGACGAGCTCCAGGACGCCTTCGTGCGGTCGCTGGCGGGGACGCGGCCGGGGACGCGGTCGGGGGTACGGGCGGACTCGGCGGCGGTGAGCGCCGGGCCGGTGCGGCACCACGTACCGACATCGGAGGGGTTCCGGGACGCGGTGGTCGCGGGGCTGGGGTGGGGGATGGTCCCGGAGCAGCAGGCGAGGCCGCTGGTGCGCACGGGCGGGCTGGTGCTGCTCGCGCCGCGCCGGCCGATGGACGTGCCCCTGTACTGGCAGCAGTGGAAGCTGGACTCGCCGGCCCTCTCGCTGCTCGCACGGCTGGTGGCGGACGCGGCCGGGAAGGCGCTGCGCACGCCTCCGGCGGCCACGCCCTAGGCTGCGGAGCATGGAGACCTACACGATCGGCCAGGCGGCGCGGCTGCTCGGCGTGAGCGTCGACACGGCGCGGCGCTGGGCGGACGCGGACCGGTTCCCCACGCGCCGGGACGGCACGCGGCGCATCGTCGACGGGCCGGACCTGGCCGCGTTCTGCGTGGCCGTGGCCCAGGAGAGCGGCGACGGCGACGGCGACGAGGCCCCGTACACCTCGGTGCGCAACGCCTTCCCGGGGATCGTCACCGGGGTGCGGCTGGGCGCGGTCGAGGCGCAGGTGGAGATCCAGTCCGGACCGCACCGCATCGTGTCGCTGCTCACACGCGAGGCCGTGGAGGAGCTCGGACTGGAGGTGGGCGCGCGGGCCACGGCCCGGGTGAAGTCGACCAGCGTGTTCGTCGACCGGACCTGAGGCCCGTGCCCGGTCCGCCGCCCGGGTCCGTCACCCGGGTCCGCCGCCCGGGTCCGCCGCCCGGGTCCGTCGCCCCGGTCCGTCGCCCCCGTCCGTCGCCCCGGTCCGCCACCCGGCCGTCCGGTGCGGCCTCGCGGACGCCGGCGGCAGCCCGGTGCGATGGCACACTGGCCGGTGATCAGCCGAAAGAGGAGCACGTCGTTGTCCATGTTCAGCACCTTCCGCCGGGTCGTGCGCCGCGGCTACCGGCGGGCCGTCGACCTCAGCCACCCGTCCCGCTCCCCGCTCGGCAGCGCCGTGGTCAACTGCGTGGTCTACCAGGAGGGCGTGCGGCAGGACGGCTGCGCCGAGGTCGAGGAGGCGCTGCGCCGGGTCCGCAAGGCGGGCCGCGGCTTCGTCTGGATCGGCCTGCACGAACCGGCGGAGTCGGAGCTCGCCGGGCTCGCCGAGCTGTTCGGCCTGCACCCGCTCGCCGTCGAGGACGCGGTGAACGCGCACCAGCGCCCCAAGGTGGAGCGGTACGACGACACGCTGTTCTCCGTGTTCAAGACGGTGCGCTACGTCGAGCACGAGGAACTGACCGCGACCAGCGAGGTCGTGGAGACCGGCGAGCTGATGGCCTTCACCGGTGAGGACTTCGTCATCACCATCCGGCACGGCGGCCAGGGCACGCTCGGCCCGGTCCGCGAGGAGCTGGAGGCGTCCCCCGAGCAGCTGGCCCAAGGGCCCGCGGCCGTACTGCACGCCATGGCCGACCACGTGGTCGACGACTACGTGGCCGTCACGGACGCGGTGCAGAACGACATAGACGCCGTCGAGACCGCGGTGTTCAGCGAGGCGGGCGGACGCGGCGACGCCGGCCGGATCTACCAGCTCAAGCGGGAACTCCTTGAGCTGCGGCGGGCGGTGGCGCCGCTGAGCCGTCCGCTGGAGCAGCTGGCGACCCAGCCGATACCGGTGATCCCGGCGGAGTTCCGCGCGTACTTCCGGGACGTGGCCGACCACCTGACCCGGGCCACCGAGCAGATCGGCGCCTACGACAACCTGCTGGACTCGATCCTCCAGGCACATCTGGCGCAGGTGACGGTCGCGCAGAACGAGGACATGCGCAAGATCACGGCGTGGGCGGCCATCGTCGCCGTGCCGACCATGGTCTGCGGGGTCTACGGGATGAACTTCGACCACATGCCCGAGCTGCACTGGACGTACGGCTACCCGCTCGTCCTCGGGGTCATGGCGGTCGCCTGCTTCGTCATCCACCGCGGCTTCCGGCGCAACGGCTGGCTTTGAACCGCCCTCTCAACCGTCGCGCCGACGCCGCCACCGAGGCGCGGGTCGCCGCGCGGTAACGATGTGGACACCGATCGACGCGGGTTTCGTGGTGCGGAGCAGGCGCCCCGCGGGGACGATTCGGACGTGGTCGGACACGGCGCCTCTCCGCACCCCGGTCACCGGTCGGCAGGTGCCGGATATCGTGCCGTGTGGCCGAATGTGGGTCCCGGGTAACTGGCTTGACCCCGTTGTAAGGGGGGCATAAGTTCTGCCCCGGCTTGATCCAGCAGGACGGGCCGCACTTCCGTCCTCTGGGGGGACCCCGTGAACCACTACACCGACGTTCTGAAGAAGTACGCGGACTTCTCCGGCCGCGCGCGCCGCCAGGAGTACTGGATGTTCTCGCTCATCCAGTCGGTCATCGTCATAGCCCTGGTGATCCTCGACCTGGTGCTGGGGACCTACATGGTCCTCACCCTCCTGTACGTGCTCGGCACCGCCGTCCCGAGCATCGCGGTCCTCGTCCGCCGTCTGCACGACGTCGGCAAGTCCGGCTGGTGGTACTTCATCACCTTCGTCCCGGTCGTCGGCTTCATCTGGCTGCTCGTCCTGACGGCCACCGCGGGTCAGCAGACGCCGAACGAGTACGGCCCGGACCCCAAGGGCTACCACGCCTGACCTGGGCCTTCGCCCGTAGAGCCTGAGCGCCGCCCCGGCCGGAGACAGCCGGGGGCGGCGCTTTCGCCGTTTCCGGGGTCCGACGTGACTCGTGTCTCCCTCGGCTCGTGGCAGGGGGCTGTCCAGACCGGCCCGATCACGAGATATCTTGATGTCGAGCAATGTTGCAGACGAGAGACGCAGACTGTGGAGCGGAGCATCCGGTGACTGACTCGACCATCATCTACACGCACACTGACGAGGCCCCGGCCCTCGCGACGTATTCGTTCCTGCCTGTGATCCAGGCATACGCGTCGACGGCCGGTGTGAATGTCGAGACCCGTGACATCTCCCTGGCCGGTCGGATCATCGCCAGCTTCCCCGAGCACCTCGAGGAGAGCCAGCGGATCGCGGACGCCCTCGCCGAGCTCGGCGAGCTGGCGAAGACCCCCGAAGCCAACATCATCAAGCTTCCCAACATCTCGGCTTCGATCCCGCAGCTCAAGGCCGCGGTCGCCGAGCTCCAGGGCCAGGGCTACGCGCTCCCGGACTACCCGGACGACCCGAAGACCGACGAGGAGCGCGAGATCCGCGCCCGCTACGACAAGGTCAAGGGCAGCGCCGTCAACCCGGTCCTGCGCGAGGGCAACTCCGACCGCCGCGCCCCCGCCTCGGTCAAGAACTACGCCAAGGCCCACCCGCACCGCATGGGTGCCTGGAGCGTCGACTCGAAGACGAACATCGCCACCATGGGCGAGAACGACTTCCGCTCCACCGAGAAGTCCGCGGTGATCGCCGAGGCCGGCACCCTGCGCATCGAGCACGTCGACGCCGACGGCGCCACCACCGTGCTGCGCGAGTCCGTACCGGTCCTGGCCGGTGAGGTCGTGGACGCGTCCGTCCTGCACGTCGACGCGCTGCGCACCTTCCTGAACGACCAGATCGAGCGTGCCAAGGCCGAGGGCGTCCTGTTCTCCGTGCACCTCAAGGCCACGATGATGAAGGTCTCCGACCCGATCGTCTTCGGCCACGTGGTCCGCGCCTTCCTCCCGAAGACCTTCGCCCGCTACGGCGAGACCCTCGCCGCCGCCGGCCTGTCGCCCAACGACGGCCTCGGCGCGATCCTGAACGGCCTGGGCGCGCTGCCCGACGGCGACGCGATCAAGGCCTCGATCGACGCCGAGATCGCCGAGGGCCCGGCCCTCGCCATGGTCGACTCCGACAAGGGCATCACCAACCTGCACGTGCCGTCCGACGTCATCGTCGACGCCTCGATGCCGGCCATGATCCGCACCTCCGGCCACATGTGGGGCCCGGACGGCAACGAGGCCGACACCCTCGCGGTCCTGCCGGACAGCAGCTACGCGGGCGTCTACCAGGTCGTCGTCGACGACTGCCGCGCGCACGGCGCCTTCGACCCGTCCACCATGGGCTCGGTGCCGAACGTCGGCCTGATGGCCCAGAAGGCCGAGGAGTACGGCAGCCACGACAAGACCTTCGAGATCGCCGCCGCGGGCACCGTCCGCCTCGTCGACGCCGCGGGCACCACGGTCCTGGAGCAGGAGGTCGCCGCCGGCGACATCTTCCGCGCCTGCCAGACCAAGGACGCGCCGATCCAGGACTGGGTCAAGCTCGCCGTCACCCGCGCCCGCGCCACCGGTGTCCCGGCCGTCTTCTGGCTCGACGAGACCCGCGCCCACGACGCGCAGCTGATCGCCAAGGTCAAGACGTACCTGGCCGACCACGACACCGAGGGTCTGACCATCAAGATCCTCTCCCCGGTCGAGGCCACCGCCTTCTCCCTGGAGCGCATCCGCCGCGGCGAGGACACCATCTCGGTGACCGGCAACGTGCTGCGCGACTACCTGACCGACCTC
>NZ_JBHXNP010000121.1:0-26179 GCF_042719495.1 Streptomyces sp. NPDC058525 | reverse complement strand
CAAGTACGTCCAGTACTCGGGCGCCCCTCCGCCTTGCGATGCACGGCGCCAGACGACGCGGGCTTAACCGGCAAGATCCGAAAGAGACGACCTAGAGTCGGCCCATGCGCATCGTCTCCCTGCTCCCGGCGGCCACGGACATCGTGGCGGACCTCGGGCTCGCCGCCGACCTGGTCGGACGTACCCATGAGTGCGACTGGCCGCCGGAGGCGGTCGCCTCCGTTCCCGTCGTCACGAGGGCGGAGTTCGCCGCGGAGGAGCTGAGCAGCAGGGAGATCTCCGAGGCCGTGGGCGGGGCCGCGCACTCGGGCTCCTCGCTCTACACCCTGGACACCGGGGCGCTCGCCGCGCTCGAACCGGAGGTCGTGCTCACCCAGGACCTGTGCGACGTCTGCGCGGTGTCCTACGAGGGGGTCTCGCGTGCGGTGCGCGTACTGGACGCCGGACCCCGCGTGCTGAGCCTGGAGCCGCGCACCCTCGGCGACGTACTGGACTGCCTGGTCACCGTGGGGGAGCTGCTGGGCGTACGGGAGCGGGCCGAGCGGCGGCGGGAGGAGCTGGCCGCCCGGCTCGCGCAAGTGCGGCGGCTGACGGCGGGCCGTGCCCGGCCCCGCGTGGTGGCCGTCGAGTGGCTCGACCCGCTGTGGCCCGCCGGGCACTGGGTGCCCGAGCAGATCGCCTGCGCGGGGGGCGAGGCGCTGCTCGCCGCGCCGGGCGAGCACACCAGGCCGATGGAGTGGGACGAGGTCCGGGCCGCCCGCCCCGACGTGGTCCTGCTGCTGCCCTGCGGCTTCCCGCCCGCGCGGACCGTGCGCGAGCTCGGCCTGCTGACGTCCCTCCCGGGCTGGGGCGAGCTGCCCGCCGTCCGGGCCGGGGAGGTCTGGGTCCTGGACGGCCCCGCCTACTTCAACCGCCCCGGACCGCGCGTCGTGCGCGGCGCCGAAGTGCTCGCCCACGTCCTGCACGGCGTCCGGGCGGGCGAGCCGGTGGGCGAGGGTGAGGCCCGTCGGCTGGAGTGAGCCTCCGGGCGGTCCTCCCGGGGGCGAGGATCGGCCATATCAGTGGCGGAATATATGCCTTAATTGGATCACTACATCGTGCTTGGATGGCGCGGCGCCGTAATTCGTTTACAGGTGAACGGTTTTGACGGACCGGCGGTAACTCCTCGAAGCGTCCAGGTTACGGAGAAGCGAGAAAAAGCCGACGGGCGGTAAATCGGTCATCCTCTGGCTCGACTTCCACAAGATCCGTTATGTAGTGTTCCAGTTATTCACCGCCCAACGGGGGGCGGAACGGCAATGCGGGCTTGGTCCGGACTATTTCCGGCGTGTGACGGGCCCTGCGGAACCGGCAGACCATCGCCCCCGCCACGCTCCCTACAGGGGGAATGGGTGTCCCGACACGGGGGATCAGTCATCCGGTTCCAGCTTCTGGGGCCCTTGAGCATTGCGCACGGCCCTGAAACCGTCGTTCTCAAACCGTCCAAGCCGACCAGTCTCCTCGCCGCACTTCTGCTGCATCCCGGCACCGTGGTGTCCACCGCCTACCTGCTGCGCGCCGTATGGGACGAAGAACCGCCCGCCACGGCCCGCGCCGCACTGCAGACGTGCGTCCTGCGGCTGCGCCGGCTATTCGCGAAGTACGGCATATCCGCGACCACCATCGAGGCCGTTCCCGGCGGATACCGGATGCACAACGACACCGAGACCCTCGACCTCGTACTGTTCCGGACGCTCACGGCCCAGGCCGGGACGGCGGCCGGACCGGGCGAGGAGCTCTACCGGCTCCGGGAGGCGCTGTCGCTCTGGCAGGGGCAGCCCCTCGCCAACGTCGCCTCGCGCATGCTCCACCAGGACGCGGTGCCCGCCCTCGAACAGGAGCGGCTGCGCGTGCTGGAACGGGTCTGCGACCTCGAACTGGCCGCCGGGAACTGCCATCAGGTCCTGGTCGACCTGTACGAGAGCGCCCGCCGGCACCCGGTGCGCGAACGCTTCACCGAGCAGCTCATCGAGGCGCTCTACCGCACCGGACGGCAGGCCGAGGCCCTCGCCGAATACCGCACCGTACGCGACCGGCTGCGCGACGAGCTGGGCATCGACCCGGGCCCGGGACTGCGCCGGCTGGAACTGGCCATCCTGCGCGCCGAGGACCTGACCCCCGCCCCGCCCGAACCCGCGCCGCGGGCGCTGACCGCGCGGGCCGCGACCGCCGTCGAGGCCCCCGCACTGCCCGCCGCCCCGGCCCGGCCGGCCCGCGCGGTACTGCCCGTTCCCGCCTTCGCCGGGCGCGAGGGCGACCGCAGGGCCATGGCCGCACGGCTGACCGCCGCCGACGGACCGCGCCTGGTCGTCGTCTCGGGGGCGCCGGGCATCGGGAAGTCGGCGCTGGCCCGCCAGACCGCCCACGAGGTGCAGGACTCCTTCCCCGGCGGGGTGTTCACCCTCCAACTGGCCGGGCCCGACGGGACCGCGGTCGGCGTCGAGGAGGCGGCCGGGCTGCTGCCGGAGCCCGGCGCGGGTCGGCGGCTGATCGTCCTGGACGGCGCGGCCGGCGCCTGGCAGGTGCTGCCGCTGCTGCCCGCGGCGGAGGGCGCCTCCGTCCTCGTCACCAGCAGGCGCGGCCTGGCCGCCGTCGTCGCCACGCACGGCGGCGCCGTGCACCGGCTCGACGTACTGCGGTCCGCCGAGGCGTACGCGCTGCTCGCCGGGCTCGTGGGCACCGAGCGGATTGCGGCCGAGCCCGCCGCCGCCCGGGAACTGGCCTCCGTGTGCGGGCACTTCCCGCTCGCCCTGCGGATCGCCGCGGGACGGCTGCTGACCCGCCCCGGTCTGTCGGTCGCGGACTGCGCGGCCTGGCTCGCGGAGGATCCCCCCGCGCGCCTCGCCCTCGCGGAGGAGGCCCGGCTCTCGGTGCCCGACGTACTGGGGCAGGCGCTCGACGCGCTGCCCGAGGAGCTGCGGGCGGCGTTCCTGCGGCTGGGCGCGCACGCAGCGGACGAGGACCTGTCGGCGCAGGAGAGCGAGTCGATCCTTGAACAGCTCGTGGAATCGGGGCTGTTGGAGGACGGGCCGCCCGGTCCTTACCGGCTCCACGACTTCCTCCGCATCTACGCGCGTTGGCACGTCCGGACGCACGCGACGGCCGCCGTGGCCGCACCGCACTGACCCGCCCGCCCCCGCCCCACCCGCCTCACCAGCCCCCTCACACCTCCCTCCCTCGCCTCACTCGCCTCTCCCTCCCCTCACTCACCTCTCCCTCCCCTCCCCGCTCCAGGCTTCCTCCCCGATCCCGCCCAGACCGCACCCAGGGGTGTTCCCATGGCTCACGCCAGCTACCAAGCCGTTGCCGCGACCCGTCCCCGGATCCGCAGGGACGTGCTGTTCACCGAGACGCCGGACGGCGTGCTGTTCCACAACGCGGACGGCGGCTTCCGCCTCACGGCCAAGTCCGCGTACCGGTTCGCCACGGTGATCGTCCCCCACCTCACCGGCGAGCACACGGTCGCCGACCTGTGCCAGGGCCTCGGCGAAGCACAGCGGACGATGGTCGGCGAACTCGTCCGGACCCTGTACGAACGGGACTTCGCCCGGCCCGTCACCACCCCCGCCGGGCCCGCCGGGGAGCAGCCCGCGCCGGCCCCGGACGTGGCCCGCCGCTACGCCCCGCAGATCGCCTACGCCGACCACTACTCCGACGACGCCGAGGCGCGGTTCCTGCGCTTCCGGGAGACCCGGGTGGCCGTGCTCGGCGAGGACGACGTGGCCCGCTGGTGCGCGTCGAGCCTCATACGCAACGGCTGCGCGGTCATCGGCGTGACCTCCGGCACCGGCACCGGCACCGCCCCCGCCGCCGGTACCGGCACCCCGGAGCTCGACGCGGAGGCCGCGGAAGCCGTCGCCGACGGCTGCCCGGTCGACCTGCGCGTCCTGCCGCCTGCCGCCGGCCGCGAGCCCTCCTGGTCCGAACTGGCCGACTACGACCTCGTGGTCGTCACCGGCGGCCGCGGCGCCCCCGCCCGGCTGCTGCCGCTGCTGCGCGCCGGCATCCCGGACGGCCGCACCCTGCTGCCCGCCTGGACCTACGGCGCCGACGCCGTGATCGGCCCGCTGATGACGCACGGCACTCCCGGCTGCTGGGCCTGCGCCGCGCTCCGCCTCGGTGCGGCGGCCGGCCGGGACACCGCGCCCGCGGCCGAGCTGTGGAGCGCGCTCGCGCTGCCCGGCAGCCCTCAGGCGGCCGGCGCCGAGCCCGGGCGGCCGCTGGCCGCGATGATCGGCAACCTCCTGGGGTACGAGGTCTTCCGCGCGGCCTCGGGGGCCCTGCCCGCCGAGACCGCGGGCCAGGTGATCGTGCAGGACATGGCCTCTCTGGACGTCACCGCGGAGCCGCTGCTCGCGCACCCGCGGTGCCCGTTCTGCGCCCCGGGCGAGGTGGAGGCGCGGGAGCAGGTGGCGCCCGTGGACCTCGCCGCGGCGGGCACGTCCGGAGCGCCCGCGCTGCCCACCCTGGAGACCGCGCGCGAAGCGGACGCCCTCGTGGAGGAGCTGAACCGGCGCTCCGCACTCGTCCGTCCGTACACCGGTGTCTTCACGCGCTACGCGGACGAGCCGCTCACCCAGATCCCCCTCAAGCTGAGCGTGGTCGAGCTCGGCACCGGCCACCCGGGCCCCCGGGCGATCGCGGCCTTCGACGTCCACCACGTCGCCGGGGCGCGGATGCGGGCGCTGGACGCCGCGGCCCTCGTCTACGCCGAGCACGTGGTCCCCGTACGGGGCGTGGCCGGCCGGGGCGCGGAGGCGGTCGCGGAGGGTTCGCTGACCGTCGCCTCCGGTCTGCCGGGGGCGGCCGCCGCCTGGCAGCAGGCCGTCTCGCTCGTGACGAAGGAGCCCGCGCTGGTGCCCGCGGGTGCGGTCCGCCCCTTCGGTCCGCACAACGCCGACCTGCTCTTCGAGCGCACCCGCGCCGGCTCCGGCGCCGGACCCTCGCCCGCCGACGCGGCCGCCGCGGGCCTGCTGTCCGCCCTGGCCCACGACGCCCTGCTGCGCACGGTGCGCGGGACCCCGGCCGCGCCCGTACCGCTGACGGACGGGGCGGCGGAGGCGGACGGGACGGACAGGGCGGACGGGGCGGACGGGACGGACGGGACGGGCGACGCCGAACTCGTCTTCCTCGTACGGTCGGCGGAGCGCCTCGGGCTCGCCGTCGAGCTGCTCGACCTCGGCGAGGGCGCGCGGTCCGGAGTGCAGGTGCTGCTGGCCCGGGCGGGGGAGCGCTGGGCCGTGGGCGCCGATCTGGACCGGCGGACGGCGACGGCGGCCGCCCTGCGCGACCTGCTGGGCGCCGCGCAGTACGAGCAGGACGCCGCCGCTACCGGCGGACCGGCCGACACCGGCGATCCCCTGCTGCCGGACCTCGACGCCCGCACGCTCACCGCGTCCGCGGATGCCGCACCCGCCCCGTCCGGGCCCGCGGACGCGGGCCCGGACGCCGTCGGCTGGTCCGAGGTGCTGGAGCGGCTGCGGGCGGCGGGCCGTGACGCGTACCTCGTCCCGACCGGGTCCGCGGACCTGGCCTCGGCCGGACTGCACACCGCCAGAGTGCTGCTCACCACCGCCCAGGAGCCGGGCGATGACCACTGACACCCTTCCGCTGACGGCCGGTCCCGAGCTCGCCGCCGCGCTCGGGCCGGACCCGGCGGCCCGTTTCACGGCACTGCTGGACCGCGCCCTCGGAGTGCTCGGCGGTCCCCGGGTGACGCTGTCGGTCCTCGGGTTCGCGGACGCCTTCACCCGCCCCGCTCCCGAGGCCGGCGACGGCTCGGCCGTGCCCGTGCACCTGTACGGCCACCAGGCGGTCGTGGGGCCGCCCGGCGGCTGCGCCCGGTGTCTGGAACGCCGGTGGCAGGCGGTGCGGTCGGTCGCGCTGCGCGACGCCCTGGAACTGGGCGGCGGCACACGGGCCGCGGGCGACTGGCCGTACGCGCACGCCTTCGCCGCCGAGGCGCTGGCAGCCCTGATCACGGCCGCCCAGGAGCCCCGGCCCGGCGTCCCGGTGCCCGGCGGCGGCTTCCCCGAGGTCCGGCTGCTGGACCTGCGGTCGGGCTCCGTTCGCCGGTATCCGCTGGTCCCCGACCCCGAGTGCCCGGTGTGCGGCGCCCCGGGCCGGGACACCGCCGAGGGAGCCGAACCGGAGCTCGCGCCCGCGCCCAAGTACCGGCCCGGGGTCTTCCGCACCCGCCCGGTCGAGTCGTACGCGATCGACGTGGCGGCCTTCGCGAACCCGCTGTGCGGGGCGCTGGGTCCCTCCCTGGTCCAGGACGTCTCCTCCACCTCCACCTCCGCCACCATCGGCTGCTTCTCGATGCGTTCGGGCGAGTACCTGCGCGAAACGTTCTGGGGCGGCCACACGGACTCCTTCGCGCGCAGTGCGCGGGTGGGGGTGCTGGAGGGGCTGGAGCGCTACGCGGGGATGCGGGCGCGGGCGCGGACCACGAGTGTCACCGGTTCGCTGAAACAGTTCGGCGCCGACGCCGTCGACCCGCGCGAGGTCGGCCTGTACAGCGAGGCCTTCCACCGGGAGAACCCGCGCGTGCGCCCCTTCGACCCGGACCGGGAGATCGCCTGGGTGTGGGGCTGGTCGCTGCGCGACCGGGCGCCCCGCCTGGTCCCCGAGATCCTGACGTACTATCACGCGCCGGGCCTCGAGAACCGGTTCGTGCAGGAGAGCTCCAACGGGTGTGCCTCGGGCGGGAGTCAGGTCGAGGCCGTGTACTTCGGGCTGATGGAGGTCGTCGAACGCGACGCCTTCCTGCTCACCTGGTACGGGCGCCAGCCGCTGCCCGAGATCGACCCGGCGAGCAGCGCCCGGCCGTCGACCCGCGCGATGGTCGACCGGCTGGCGATGTACGGCTACCGGGCCCGGTTCTTCGACACCCGCATCACCTTCCCGATCCCCGTCGTGACGGCGGTGGCCGAGCGCTTCGACGGCGGCCCGGGCCGGATGTGCTTCGGCGCGGGAGCCGGCCTCGACCCGGAGTCGGCCCTGGACTCGGCGCTCTGCGAGATCGCCACGGACGCCGTCAACCTGCCCGGGCGCACCGAGCGCGACGAGTCCCGTCTGCGGGCCATGGCAGCCGACTTCGGCCTGGTCACGGCGCTGCACGACCATCCGCTCGTGTACGGGATCCCGGAGATGGGCCGGCACGCGGACTTCCTGCTGCGCGGCCCCGGCCCCGGCCACGGCCGCCAACGCCCGCGCACCGTGGCCGAACTGCGCTGGCCCGACGAGCGGGGCGAGACCGCGTCCGAGGACGTGCGCACCGATCTGGAGCGGTGCGTGGCGGCGGTGACGGAGCAGGGCTTCGACGTCGTGGTCGTCGACCAGACGATGCCCGAGCAGCGGGCCCTGGGCCTGCACACCGTCAGCGTGCTCGTCCCCGGGCTGCTCCCCATCGACTTCGGCTGGACCCGGCAACGGGCCCTCGGCATGCCCCGCATGCGGACGGCCCTGCACGCCGCCGGGCTGCGCGAGCGCGAGCTGGAGCCCGGCGACCTGAACCCGGCCCCCCACCCCTTCCCCTGACCCCGCCGCCACCGGCGTCCCACCCGAACGCAGGAGGACCCATGGGCTACGCCCATGTCTACGCCCACGAGATCATGCACCGCGGCCGGGTGCCGATGGAGCCCGTCGACTTCGTGCCCGACTGGGCCGACCGGCCCCGCAAGGCGAAGTTCCACCCGGCCGCCGAGACCCTCCCGCTGCCGACGGCTCCGCCGGCCGGGCTGCCGGGGCAGCCCGCGCCGGGATTCACCCTGCCGCTGCTGTCCGGGATGCTCCTGGACTCGTACGGGCTGACCGGACGGCGCCTCGCGGTCCAGGCCAACACCGACCTGGCCGCGCTGCCGCACTACACGCACGCGAACTGGTCGCGGGGCACCGCGTCGGGCGGCGGGCTCTACCCGGTCGCCGTCCACTGGGCGGCCGGGCCGGGCGGGCCCCTGACACCCGGGCTCTACCACTACGCGCCGCACCAGCACGGACTGCGGCGCCTGCTCACGGGAGACGTCACCGGGCAGGTCCGCGAGGCCCTCGGCGCCGCGGCGGGCGAGGCGGGGCAGGCCGCCCAGTACCTCGTCCTCAGCGTCAAGTACTGGCAGAACGCGTTCAAGTACAACAGCTTCTCCTTCCACGCCGTGAGCATGGACGTGGGCGCACTGGTGCAGACCTGGCGCCTGTGGGCGGCGCAGTACGGGCTGCGGATCGACCCGGTGCTGTGGTTCGACGAGGACCGGCTGGCCCGGCTGCTGGGCGTGGCCCCCGAGGAGGAGGGCGTCTTCGCGGTCGTGCCGCTGAGCTGGGAGGGCGCGCCGGCCCCCGGGGAGGGCGCCACCGCGCACACCGCCACCGCACACACCGCCACCGCGCACACCGCAGCCCCTGGCACCGCCGCCCCGCACACCACCGCCCCTGAGGCCGCCGCCGTCCGGCACCGGGACGTCGAACGCTCGCGCCGGGTCCTCGTCTTCGAGACGCTGCTGCGCATCCACGAGGCCACCGCGGGCCGGGCCGCCGACCGCCCGGCACCCGGCGCGCTGGACACCGCCGCCGCGTTCCCGCCGCGCGGCGCCGATCCGCTGCCGCTCCCGGCGCCGCCCCCGCCGCCCGCCGCGGCCGGGCGGGCCCTGCGCGAACGCCGCAGCAGCTTCGGCCGGTTCGACGCCTCCCGCCCGGTCACGGCCGGGGAGCTCGCCGCCGCGCTCGCCGACTGCGCGGCCACCGGCTACGGCACGGAGGCCGAGCGCCCGGGCGGACCGCCGCTCACCGCGCTGTACGCCTTCGTCAACCACGTCGAGGGCGTCGCCCCCGGCGCGTACGCCTACGATCCGGCCGCGCACACCCTGCGCCTGGTGCGACCGGGCCCGCCCGGCCCCTTCCTCCAGCGCAACTACTTCCTCTCCAACTACAACCTGGAGCAGGCCGGCGCGGTGCTCGTCCCGACCGTCCGCACCACCGCGGTGCTGGACGCCGTGGGCGACCGCGGCTACCGCCTCGTCGGCGGCACCATCGGCGCCGTCGCGCAGACCTTCTACACCACGGCCGCGGCCTTCGGACTGGGCGCCGGCGTGGCGCTCGGCTTCGACAACATCTCGTACGCCGAGGAGCTGGGGCTGACCGGGACCGACGAGGCACCTCTGCTGATCATGCTGCTGGGCCGGGAGCGCCCGCGGCCGGCCGACTTCCGCCACGAAACAGCCTGAAGGGAGCGGGACGATGAACACCACCGAGTGGCACGCGGGAGACCGCTTCATGCTGCGGGTCGCGGGACTCCCGCTGTCCGCGGTCGACGATCTGCGCGCCGCCGACACCGGCCGCTGGGCCCGGGACGTCCTCACCGCCGAGGCCGGACTGCGCGAGGGCGCCGAGCGACTGGGCGACGTGCTCCACGCGGCCGTCGGCGCCACCGACCCCGCCCCGGACGGCCCGGGCGCGGCCCAGCGCCGCGCACTGCTGCGGCTGCGCCGCCAGATCCACAACGGCCGGCTGCCGGGCCGGCCGGACGCATCGACGGAGACGGCCGTCGAGGCCGTCGCCGCCGTCGACGAGGGCGCCGCCGAGCAGCTGGCCGGCTGGCTGCACCGGCGCCGGCTGCTGGACAAACTGCTGGCCGAGGGCCCGGCGCTGCTCACCGCGGACCTGGCCCGCAACCGGGCCGCCCTGCGGGAACTGGTCGCCGACGACCGGCTGCGGCTCGGCCTGCTGCTGGCCTCGCCGGTCCTCGAAGGACAGCTCGACGGCTACGCGCGCACCGGGGGCGTACCGAACGGGCGGGCCCGCAAGGCGGAGCGGTCGGTGCTGTCGTACGTGTACCGCACGGCCTGCAAGACGAGCCCGTTCAGCACCTTCACCGGCGTCGCGACGGGCCGCTTCACCGACGACACCGACCACGCCGACCGCACCGACGGCGCCGACCGCGCCGACGGTGGAGCGCCCGGCGGGATCCGCGTGGCCGACGCCTGGAGCAGCCACGTACGGCTCAACGTCGTGGTCCTGGCCCGGCTCGCGGAGCTGATCCTGGCCGACCCCGTGCGCCGCCGGGACCTGCCGCTGCGCCTCGCCTCGGGCTGGGGCCACGAGGAGGACCGGATCCGCTACGTGCGCCGCTCGGTCACCGCGGGCGACGACGCGGCCGCCGTCACCTTCGACGCGGTCAAGGACCGGCTGTTCTTCCTGCGCCGCAGCGGCACCCTCGACCGCATCCTCGCCCTGTTCGCCGAGCGGCCCGAGCTGCGCCACCGCGAGCTCGCCGACTGGCTGGCCGCCGAGCACGCGGCCGAACCCGCCGACTGCGAGGCGTACATCTCGGCCCTCCTCCAGCTCGGCATGGTGCGCGTGCCCTGCCTGGACACCGAGGTGCACAGCACCGACCCGCTGCGCTCCTTCCAGCAGTCGCTGGCCCTGCTGGAGCGGCCCTGGGCCGACCGGCTCGCCGCCCTGCTCGACGCACCCGCCGCGGCCCTCGCCGGCTACCCGGAGGCGGGCCCCGCGGAACGCGCCGGGCTGCTGCGCGTGCTGCGCACCGGACTGCACCGGGCCCAGGAGGAGCTCGGCGCACCGGACGCGGCCCTGCCGCAGACCCTGCTGTACGAGGACGTGAGCGTAGGCCGCGACCTGCCCTGCCCGCCGCGGGACTGGACGGCGCTGCGCTCGGTCGAGCGGATCCTGCCCGCCTTCGACCTCACGCTGACCCAGCGGATCACCTTCGAAGGGTTCTTCACCGCGCGGTACGGCGCCGGCGGCCGCTGCGAGGACCTGCTGGGGCTGGTGCACGACTTCCACGAGGATTTCTTCGACCAGTACCTGTCGTTCACCGCCCGGCGCAAACCCTTCGACGAGCGCGGCGAATACCTGCCGGAGGAGAACTGGCTGGGCCTGCCGGGCATCCGGGCCGTGGACGCGGCGCGCCGGGAGTTCATCGGGCGGATGCGGCAGGCCTGGACGGCGTACGAGGCCGCCGGCGCCCCGGACGCCGCTCCGGCCGTGCTGCGCCTCGACGAGCCCGACCTGGCCGCGGTCGCCGCCGAACTGGAGCCGGTCGCAGCGGAGTTCGCACCCCGCTGCCACCACCTCCAGCTCGCCCGCGATCCCGCCGACGGCCGCCCCCTGACCGTGCTGAACCGCTCGTACGGCGGGCTGTCCTTCCCCTTCAGCCGCTTCACGCACGTCTACGACGGGCCGGACGCCGCCCTCTCCGGGGAACTGCGGGCCACGGCGGGCCGGGTGAGCCCGCCGGGCGCGGTCTTCGCCGAGGTCACCGGCGGACCGGTCACCACCAACCTCAACCTGCACGGGCGGCTGACCGACTACGAGATCGTCTGCCCCGGCGAGAGCGGCACGCTCCCGCCGGACCGCAGGCTGCACCTGGACGACCTGTACGCCGAACACGTCCCCCGGACCGGCCGGGTCACCCTGCGCTCGCACCGGCTGGGCTGCGAGGTGATCCCCGTCTACCTCGGCTACCTGGTGCCGCTCGCGCTGCCCGCGATCCCGCGCACGCTCCTGCTGCTGTCCCCGTCGTCGATGTCGCCGCTCGACGTGTGGGCGGGCGTACCCGAGGGCGAGGAGCGCCAGCACGTCACCACACGGCCCCGGGTGGTCCACGGCGACGTGGTGCTCAGCCGCCGCAGCTGGACCACCACCGCGGGCCACCTGCCCGTCCAGGGGGCCCAGGAGGCCGGGCACTTCCTCGACTGGCAGCGCTGGCGGCGCACCCATGGCCTGCCGGAGCAGGTGTTCGCGACCGTGTCGGCGGGCCACTCGGCCGCCGGGGCCAAACCGCAGTACGTCGACTTCGCGAGCCTCCTCTCCCTCGCGGCGTTCGAGACGCTGCTGCGCGATCCCGCGCACCGGGTCGTCTTCCGCGAGATGCTCCCCGACCCCGCCGGCCTGCACGTGCGCTCGGCGCGCGGCGCGCACGTCGCCGAACTGGCCGTCGAGACCTTCACCACGACCGTCCGAGACCGGCACACCAAGACAGACCAGGAAGGCGGCACCCGATGTCCGAGCTGACCCCGTCCACCGGAGCACCGGACCGGACCCGCGGCGACTGGCAGGCCCTGCACGTCTTCTACGCCGCCAACCCGCAGCCCCTGCTGGTGCAGTGCGTCCGGCCGCTGATCGCCGGGCTCACCGCCGACGGGCTGCTCGCCGGGCACTTCTTCATCAACTACTGGCTGGAGGGCCCGCACGTGCGGCTGCGGCTGCGCCCGGCCACGCCCGAGGCCGGGCCCGAGGTGCGGCGCCGCGCCGAAGAGGCCGTCGCCGCGTTCCTCAAGGCCCGCCCGGCCCTGTACGAGGTCGATTCCGGATTCCTCAACGAGTTCTACAACACGCTCTTCGACATCGAGTTCCCCGAGGGCGACCGGGCCGCCTTCATGGGCCCCGACGGCCGGATGAACCTGCGGCCGAACAATTCGTATTCCCGGGAACCCTACGAGCCCGAATACGGAAAGTACGGCGGCCCCGCGGGCGTCGAACTCGCCGAATGGCATTTCGCCCGCTCCAGCGATCTGGTCATCGACGCCCTGCACCGCATGAACCTGCACCTGCGGACCGTACTGCTGGGCACCTCCGCCCAGCTGATGATGGTCATGTCGGGCGTCTTCCTGCCCGAGCGCGAGGAACTCGCCGGATATCTCGACCGGTACTACGACTTCTGGCACCGGGCCTTTCCCGGCACCGGGTTCATCGGATCCGAGGAGTACGACCGGACCTACGGGCAGACCGCACCGGGACTCGGCCGCCGCTTCGCCGCCGTACGCGAGGCGCTCGCCTCCGGGGAGACCGGCCGGCTCCCGGCCTTCCTCGCCGGGTGGGCCGAGCACTGCCGGGAGCTGCGCGAGCGCGCCGAGACGCTCGCCGCCGCCGGGGACCTGGTCTTCCGCTCCTGGGACGGCACCCGCGACGAGCAGGTCACGGATCCCGCCGAGGCCCTGCCCCTGCTGCTCTCCCCGTACATGCACATGACCAACAACCGGCTGCACGTCACCATCCGCGACGAGGCCTACCTGGCCCATCTGCTGGGCCGGGTACTGCGCGAGGGCGAGGTCCCGGCCGGGGGCGCGGCGGTCGGCCCGTGACCGGCTCCCCTCCCGCGCCGGGCCCCGCCGGGCTGCTCGGCCACCGGCCCGCCCTGCGGCCGGAGGTCCTGCTGTCCGCGCCGCTGCTCGACGGGCCGGCGACCGTCCACCTGGTCAAGGACCCGGTGTCCGGAGCGTCGTTCGAGATCGGGCCCAAGGAGTTCTTCCTCGTCTCCCGGCTCGACGGCTCCCGCAGCCTGGCGGACATCGGCACCGAGTACGCGCACGCCTTCGGGCGGCGGCTCGGCGAGGGTAACTGGCAGCAGCTGCTCGCCCTGCTCGGCAGCCGCCGGCTGCTCGCCGGCGGCCCGCCGCCGCCCGCGCCCGCGCCGCGCGGCCGGCCGCTGGACGGCACCCTGGCCCGCGGCACGCTGCGCCTGGTCGCGGACGCCGACGCCACCACGGCCCGGTTGCACCGCGCGCTGCGCCCGCTGCTGCACCCCGTGGTGCTCGGCGCCCTGCTGCTCGGCTGCCTGGCCATGGAGTCCGTGCTCGCCGCGTCCCTGCCCGAACTCGCCGCCGCCTTCGGATGGCTGCTGCTCCAACCGGCGCCGCTGATGGCGGTCGCCACGCTGATGTGGCTGAGCACGGCCCTGCACGAGTTCGCGCACGGCATCGCGGCCCGCCATGTCGGCGGCACGGTCGGGGAGATCGGGCTGCGGTGGCGGCTGCCCGTCGCCATCATGTACTGCACCGTCGACAACTACCGCTTCCTGCAACGGCGTCGGCACCAGCTCGCGGTCGCCGCCGCAGGCGCCTTCGCCAACCTGCTGTTCCTGCTGCCGTTCTTCGGCTGGTGGGCCGCGCTGCCCGAAGGCGACCCCACCCGGCGGGTCCTCGCCGCGCTCCTGCTCCTCGGCAGCGCGCAGGCCCTCGTCAACCTGCTCCCGCTGCCCCCGCTGGACGGCTACACGATGCTCGGCCACGGCCTGCGCGTGACACGGCTGGCGCCCGCCAGTTCGGGGTACCTGAGGCTGCGGATGCGCGACCGGAAGGCCGCCGCCGCGTACCCGCCGCGGGCCCGCCGGCTCTACCTCGGATACGGCGTCGGCTCCGCCGTACTCGTCCTGCTGCTGGCGGCCGGCCTCGCCGGAGCCGTCTGGTACGCCACCACCTGACCCCACGACCCGCACCACCCGCAGGACCGGCGAGACGACCGGTCCGAAGACAGGCACGACAGACACAGAGGGACGCACGACCCATGACAACTGACAGCACCCAGCCGCCCGACGCCCCGGCCATCTCCGTCCAGGACGTGCACAAACGCTACGGCGACCGCCGGGCGGTGGACGGGGTCTCCCTCGACGTGCAGCGCGGCGAGTTCTTCGGACTGCTCGGCCCCAACGGCGCCGGCAAGACCACCCTCATCGAGATCATGGAAGGCCTGCGGCAGGCCGACGGGGGCACCGTCCGCGTCCTCGGCCAGAGCCCCTGGCCGCGCAACACCGCCCTGCTGCCCCGGATGGGCGTGCAGACCCAGGCCTCGGCGTTCTTCGTACGGCAGAGCGCGCGCGAGCACCTCGTCACGGTCGCGGGCCTGTACCGCCGCGACCCGGCGGCCGCGGACCGCACGCTGGAGAGCGTCGGACTCACCGAGCAGCGCGACGTCCTGGTCGAGAACCTCTCCGGCGGCCAGCGCCAGCGCCTGGCCATCGCCTCCGCCCTCGTCCACAGCCCCGAGCTGATCTTCCTGGACGAGCCGACGGCCGCCCTCGACCCGCAGGCCCGCCGCGACCTGTGGGAGGTGCTGCGCGCCCTGAAGAGCGAAGGCCGCACGATCGTCTACACCACCCACCACCTCGACGAGGCCGAGGCCCTCTGCGACCGCGTCGCGATCCTCGTCGGCGGCAAGGTGGCGGCCCTGGACTCGCCGCACCGCCTCGTCACCGCCGCCGGCGCGCCCGCCCGGCTGCTGCTGCCGGAGGGCCGGCTCGGCGTCGATCAGGCCGCGGCACTGCCCGGCGTGGACCGGGCCACCCTCCAGGGCGGCTCGCTGGTGCTGGAGACCGCGGTGCCGGGCAAGGTGCTCCAGGCCGTGGACGCCCTCACCGGGCTGGACGGGGTGATGACCCGGACGGCCACGCTGGAGGACGTCTACCTCGAACTCACCGGCGCCGCACACCCCGGCCCCCAGGCCGGCCCCACCACGCAGACGGAGTACCAGGCATGAGCGCATACACGGCCCTGACCGCCGCCGGCTACCGGGCGCAGGTCCGGGACAAGGCCACCCTCTTCTTCACCTTCGCCTTCCCGCTGCTCTTCCTGATCGTCTTCGGCCTGATCTTCAGCGGGCAGGACGTGGAGGAGACTGGCCGCCCCTACATCTCGTACATCGCCCCCGGGGTGATGTCGTGGGGCGTCGCCAACGCGGCCGTCTTCGGCATCGCGTTCACGCTGATGCAGTGGCGGCGCGACGACCTGCTGCGGCTGATCCGGCTGACGCCGACCCCGCTGACGACCGTCCTCGCCTCCCGGTACGTCCTGGCCCTGGCCATCGGCGTGGTGCAGGCGGCCGTGTTCGTCGCGGTGGCGATGCTGCCCGGCTTCGGCCTGGTCCTGGACGGGCGCTGGCCGCTGGTACTGCCCGCCCTCGTGCTCGGCATCACCGCGTTCCTCGCCATCGGCGTGATCGTCGGCACCTACGCCAACACCCCCGAGGCCGTCGCCGCCATCGCGAACTGCCTCATGGTGCCCATGGCGTTCCTGTCCGGCTCGTTCCTCCCGCTGGACATGATGCCGTCGTGGCTCCAGTCCGTCTCCCGGGTGCTGCCCCTGCGCTACCTGAACGACGCCGCGACCGGCGCCCTGACCGGCAGCGGATCCCTCTCCGCCATCTGGACCGGCTGCGCGGCCCTGTTCGGCTTCGCCCTCCTCTTCGGCGCGATCGGCCTGAAGACCTTCCGTTGGAGCAACCGGACATGACCACGACCCCGCTGCGCCCCCTCGCCCCCGACGGGACGCCCCTGGAAGCCGCCCGGCGCGGCCTCGCCCGGGCACTGGAGCCGCTCGGCGCCACCGTGGTGACCCTGGGCGTGCACGACGCCCTCGGGCCGCGCTCCGCCGACCCGTTCGCGGCGGTCCGGCCCGGCGCGACCGTGCACCTCACCGCGCGGGAGGTGCTCATCGGCCCGTGGGGCGGCGACGGCACGGCGCCGGCCTGCGGCCAGTGCCTGGCCATGCGCCGCCAGCGGCTGCGCAGCCGCAGCGAGCGCGACGCGCTGGAGACCGGCAGCGGACCGGGCACGCCCACCGGACCCGAATGGCCGCGGCTGTCCCCGTACGCACACGACGCCGTGTACGCCCTGCACGAAGCCGTCCACGGCGGCCGGGTCACCGCACCGGCCGGACCGGAGGCCGACCGGGCCCTGCCCCAGGTGTCCCGGCTGGACCTGGAGACGCTGCGGATCCGCACCTACCCGCTGCTGGCCGACCCGCTCTGCCCGGACTGCGGCCCGCGGGGCACCGACACACCGCGCCCCTTCGCCCCCGAGTCCCGGCCCAAGCCCGACCCCGGCGCGCAGCGGCTGCGGGCCGCGTCCTCGTACCCGATGCCCTACACGGCGCTGGCCAACCCGGTGACCGGGGTGCTCGGCGGCGGCACCTGGCTCAACGTCACCTCGCCGACCACCGCCCCGGTCGCCGGCACCGTCTTCATGCGCGGGTACGCGGGACTGACGGACGTCACGTGGAGCGGACAGGCCAACAGCTTCGCCGCCAGCCGCGACCTCGCCCACCTCGAGGGACTGGAACGGTACGCCGGAACCCACAGCCGCACCGGCGACGCGCCGCTCACCGCCTCGTACACCGAGCTCGGCGAACGGGCCCTGGACCCGGCCGCGTGCGGCCTCTACGCCCCCGAGACCTACCGCGACGACCCCCTCGTCTCACCCTTCGACCCGGACCGGCCCATCCCGTGGGTGTACGGGCACTCGCTGCGCGACGACCGTCCCGTCCTGGTCCCCGCCCGGCTCGTGTACTACAGCGCCGGGCTCGCCGCCGACAACTTCGTCTTCGAGTGCTCCAACGGCTGCGCCATCGGCAGCTGCCTCGAGGAGGCACTGCTCGGCGCGCTCCTCGAACTCGTCGAGCGCGACGCGTTCCTGATCGCCTGGTACGCCGGACTGCCGCTGACCGAGATCGACCTGTCGACGGTGCCGGGCACGGCGGTGCGCACCATGGCCGATCGGGCGGCGCTCCAGGGGTACGACGTGCACGCCTTCGACAACCGCATCGACCTGGCGGTACCGGTGGTGACCGGGCTCGCGGTGCGGCGGGACGGCGGCCCGGGACTGTTCTCCTTCGGCGCCGGAGCCGCGCTCGATCCGGCGCGGGCGGTGGAGGCGGCGCTGTCGGAAGTGCTCACCTACATACCGCACCTGCCCCGCCAGGTCGAGGAACGACGGGACGAACTGGAGGCGATGGCAGCGGACTTCGGCCTCGTACGGCACCTGAAGGACCACGCCCAGCTGTACGGGCTGCCGGCGATGGCCGAGCACGTACGGCCCTACCGCGAACCGACGGCCGTGCGCGCGATGGACGACGTCTACCGGTCCTGGACGGAGCACGGGCGCCCGCGCACCGGCGACCTGCGGGACGATCTGCGCTGCTGCGTCGACGAGTTGGTGACGGCCGGGCACGATGTGATCGTCGTCGACCAGACCACCCCGGAGCAGCGCCGGATCGGACTGCGCACGGTCTGCGCCGTGGTGCCGGGCCTGCTGCCGATCGACTTCGGCTGGTCCCGGCAGCGCGCCCCCCACCTGCCCCGGCTGCGGACCGCGCCGCGCCGGGCGGGGCTGCGCGAGGCCGACCTCACCGCCGACGGCATCCGCATGGTCCCGCACCCGTTCCCGTAGGAGCCGCACCGCACACGCCGGATGCCCCGGCCCTCGCACGGGCGAGGGCCGGGGCACCGGTGTGCGCGCTCTGAACGGGTCAGGCGGAGCAGGAGGTGGTGCTGGTGGTGGAAGAACAGGTCGAGGTGGAGCTGCAGCTCGTGGAACCGGCGAGCACGACCTCGCTGGCGTCCGAGTAGTCGGAGATCTCGAAGGTCTCCGACTCGAGCTCCAGGATCTCGTCCGCGAGCGAGGCGAGAGGCGACTTCTCCATGATGACTCCTTCTGGGCGGGGCCGGCACCGGGCTGTCGGCGCCTGCACCCATCAGAACCGGTCGCGCCGTCACCCGACCCCCCGAGCCGCTGACACTCCACTGACACGAGGTGACAGCGCCCTGCCGTTCCCGCTCCCGCCGCGGGGGCGGATCATGGCGGCATGACCGCTCACGCACCCGCGGCGCTCGCCCGACTGGACGCGCACCTGCGCGACCTGACCACCTTCTACCTGGAACTGCACCGGGATCCCGAGCTGTCGGGAGCGGAACGGCGCACGGCCGACCGCTTCGCCGCACGGCTGGAATCGGCGGGGTACGCGACCACGCACGGCATCGGCGGACACGGAGTGGCCGGGGTGCTGCGCAACGGCGACGGGCCCACGGTCCTGCTGCGGGCCGAACTCGACGCGCTGCCCGTGCGGGAGACCAGCGGGCTGCCGTACGCGGCCGACGGCGAGGCGGCGCACGCCTGCGGCCACGATCTGCACCTGGCCGCGGCGGCGGGCACCGCCGCACTGCTGGCCGGGGCGCCGGAGGCCTGGCGCGGCACCCTCGTGGTGGCCGGACAGCCCGCCGAGGAGACCCTCGAAGGGGCCCGGGCCATGCTGGCCGACGGCCTCTACCGGCGGTGCGGCCGCCCCGACGACGTACTGGCCCAGCACGCCGCCCCGCTGCCCGCCGGGATGGTCGCGCACGGGTACGGGCCCATGACGGCCGGCAGCGTCACCTTCCGGGTGGTGGTGCACGGCCGCGGCGGGCACGCCGGCGCCCCGCACCTCGCCGTGGACCCGGTGGTGGCCGCCGCCCACGTGGTGACCCGGCTCCAGACGGTCGTGGCGCGGGAAGCCGCCCCGGCGGAGCAGGTGGCGGTGACGGTCGGCTCGTTCCGGGCCGGAGACCGGGCGAACGTCATCCCGGACCGCGCCGAACTGGCCCTCACCGTACGGGCGGTCAGCGAAGCCTCGCTGGCCCGGGCGGCCGCGGCCGTGGAGCGGATCGTGCGCGCCGAGTGCGCCGCGGCGGCCTGCCCCCGGGAGCCGGAGATCGACCGGCTGTCCGCCTCGCCCGTCACCCACCCCGACCCGGGGCTGACCGCGGCGGTACGGGAGGCGCACGCGGCCGAGTTCGGCGCCGAGCGGGTGGCGATGTGGCCGCCCTCGCTCGCCACGGAGGACTTCGCCCTGTTCGGCGACGCGGGCCTGGAGGTGCACGGCGAGCGGGGCATCCGGCTCGGCTACTGGATGCTGGGCACGGCCGGCCCGGCCGCCTGGTCCCGGGCGCCCGGCACGACGGCGGCCGAGAAGCTGGCCGCGCTGCCCGCCAACCACGCCCCCGACTTCGCCCCCGACGTCCGCACCGCCCTGCCCGCGGGCGTCCGCGCCCTGACCACGGCGGCGCTGGCCCGGCTCGGCTCCCCGTGACGGCGGCGGCGGGGGAGCGGGCCGGGCCCGGTGCGCCCGGCCGGGCCGGTCAGTCCGGTCAGGCCGAGTCCTTCAGGCTCTGGGCGGCCCGTGGAGGTAGTCCCACACCCGGATCGTCATACGCGTTCCGTCCGTTCTGTCCGTACGGTGCCCCGGCCGGGACCGTCCGGGGCTCGGGGGCTGTGCGGGGCGGCGCCGCGGCCGTCTCAGGCGATCCCGTACCAGAGCTTGGGCGCGAGGCCCGGTGCGCCGGCCTTGACGATCGCGTGCAGCCGCTCGGCCATGGTCCGGTCGGAGTCGGTCATCTCGGCGATCTTCGCGAGTACGGCGGCCTCCTCCTCGGCCTCGTCCGTGAACCCCTGCGAGGTCCGGGCGGTCGCGGCGGTGCGCTGGGCGGGCTTCCGGGTGTCGTTCATGGTGGATCTCCTCCTGGGCATTGCGAGTTGGAGTGACCGGCCGTGTCGGCCGTGTCAGCCGTGCCGGCCGGGGCAGGTCACCCCCACGCGCCGGCGATCTGACGGGTCGTGGCGTTGAGCCGGTTGAACAGGTTGGTGACGCCGATCATCAGGACGATCGCGGCCAGCTGCTTCTCGTCGAAGTAGGTGGCGGCCGTGTCCCAGACCTCGTCGCTCACCGCGTCGGGACGGTCGGCCAGCCGCGTCGCCGCCTCGGCCAGCGTGAGGGCCGCCCGCTCCTCGTCGGTGAAGTACGGGGCCTCGCGCCAGGCGGCGACCGTGGCCAGCCGCTCGTCGCTGACTCCGGCCGCGCGGGCCGTCTTGGCGCCGCCGTCGACGCAGGCGCTGCACCCGTTGATCTGGCTGACCCGCAGGTGCACGAGCTCCAGCGTCTGCCCGTCCACGCCGCCGGAGTGCACGGCCTTGAAGAGCGCCTGGATGGGCTGCATCGCGTCGGACAGGACGACGGCGGGGTTCTGCATACGAGAACGCATCGGTTCTTCTCTCTTCCGGAGCGGTGCCCCGTTCTCCCGGGGCGTGACTCCATGACAGCCGCCACGGCCTCCCGTGACGACGGCGATGGGACGCCCTGGGACAGCCGAACCAGCCTTGACCAGCGCCGACTTGGCCCTGAATACTCCTCGCGGAGCGGGACACGGACGCCGGGGAGACGCGGGGGAGCGGTGCGGATGGAACAGCGGACGGCCAAGGACGACCCGCAGGACGAGCTCGCCGCACGGCTGCGCCTGATCCAGGAGCTGTCCGGGCTCGGCGTACGGGCCCTCGCACGCGACGCCGGACTCAGCTCCTCCTCGCTGTCGCGGTACCTCAGCGGCCAGACCGTGCCGCCCTGGCCCGCAGTGGTCTCCCTCTGCCGCCTCGTCAAGCGCGACCCCCGCCCGCTGCGCCCCCTGTGGGAACGGTCCTCGAACCCGCTGCCCGCGCCCCCCAAGGCCGGCCGCCAGGTCCACCCGAGGCCCCGCAACGACCTGCCGCGCGACGCACCCGACTTCACCGGGCGCGAGGCCGGGCTCGCCGCCGTGCTCGCCGCGGTGGACAGCCACCGGGCGGTCGCCGTCGACGGCATGGCGGGCGTCGGCAAGACCTGCCTGGCGGTGCACGCCGCGCACCGGCTCGCCGGCGACTACCCGGACGCCCAGCTCTACGTGGACCTGCACGGCTTCACCGAGGGCCGGGAACCGCTCGACCCCGACTCCGCGCTGCGGATGCTCCTCGGTGCGCTCGGCGTGCCGTCCGAGCGGGTCCCGCAGGAGGGCGTCGAGCAGCTGGCCGCCTGCTGGCGGGCGGAGCTGGCCGGGCGACGGGCCGTCGTGGTCCTCGACAACGCGGCCGACGCCGGCCAGGTCCGCCCGCTGCTGCCCGGTGCGGGCCCCTCCGTCGTGCTGATCACGAGCCGCAACCGGCTGCTGGGCCTGGACGAGGTGCCGCCGGTGTCGCTGGACGTGCTCAGCCCGCGGGAGAGCGCGGACCTGCTGGCCCGGGCCAGCGGCGACTCCGGGGGCCCCGAGGGCCGGCTGGCCCGCGAACCGGAGTCGGCCGCTGAGGTGCTGCGGCTGTGCGGCCACCTGCCGCTGGCCCTGCGGCTGGCCGCGGCCCGGCTGCGGCACCGGCCGGGCTGGACCGTGGGCATCCTCGTGGAGCGGCTGGCGCAGGGCGCGAGCGAGTTCGACACCGCGTTCGCCATGTCCGTCAGACAGCTGGACCGGGCCCACGCCCGCCTCTTCCGCCTGCTGGGTCTGCTGCCCGGCGGGTCCTTCGACGAGTACCTCGCGGCGGCGCTGGCGGACGTCCCGCTGCACGGCGCCCGGGCGATGCTGGAGGACCTGGTCGACGCCCACCTCGTCCAGCAGCCGACGGCCGGCCGCTACCGGCTGCACGACCTGGTGCACCAGCACGCCCGCCGGGCCTGCGCGGAGCAGGACCCGCCCGCCGAACGGGAGCGGGCCCTGGGCCGCTTCCTCGACTACTACGTGCACGCGGCCGCCGCCGCGGACGCCGCGATGCCGGTCCTGTCACCCGGCCGGCCGCCCTCCGCGGGCCGGGTCCCGGCCGAGCTGCCGCCGTTCACGGACAAGAACGCGGCCTGCGCCTGGCTCGTCGCGGAGTACGAGTCGATGATCGCGGCCTTCGAGACGGCCGTCGCCGTAGGCGCCGATCTGCACGTGTGCGAGCTGCCGCGGTTCCTGCGCGGCTACTTCGCGCGGCGCTGCGGCACGACGCACCTCAACCACCTCTTCGAGCGTTCCCTGGCTGCCGCGGAGCGCCTGGGCGATCCGCGGCAACTGGCCGAGGCCTACAGCGACCTGGGCTTCGCCCGCTACAACGCGGGCCGGATGGCGGACGCAGCGGCCGCCTACGAGGCGGCCGGGCTGCGGGTGTCCGAGACGGGGGACCTGCGCGCCGAGGCCGAGCTGGCCATGCGCCGCGGGTACCTGCGGTGGGACGAGGGCGGTGCCGAGGAGCCGCTGGAACTCTTCGGCCGGGCCGGTGCGTTGTACGAGCAGGCGGACTGCCCCGCCGGAGCGGCCCACGCGGCCGCCTCGGAGGCCTGGGCGATGCTGCAGCTCGGCGACCGGGAGCGGGCCGCGCGCCGGGCCCGCGCGGTGCTGGAGATTCCGCACGCCGACCCCGCGTGGCCGCCGAAGCTGACCGCCCGGATCACCCTCGGCATGGCCATCGCGGGCGAGGCGCCCGAGGAGGCGGCGGAGCACCTGCACCGGGCGCTGGCGCTGGCCCGCGAGGACCGGCACATGAACAACGAGGCCTGGTGCCTCAACTGCCTGGGCGTCGCACTGCGGCAGATGGGCCGGTACGAGGAGGCGCTGGCGAGCCACCGCGCGGCGTTCGCGCTGCTGGACGAGCTGTTCGAGGAGCACTGGAAGATCCGCTTCCTCAACGGCTACGCCGAGACCTGCCGGCTCGCCGGCCTGCCCGGGGAAGCCCTGCGGCTGCACCGGCAGGCGCTGGAGCTGGCCCCGAGGCTGGGATACCGGAACGAGGAGGCCCTGGCCCACGAGGGCATCGCGGTCCTCCTCGACGAGACGGATCCGGCCGCGGCCTCCGAGCACCGCAGGGCCGCCCGGGCCGCCCGGGCCGTCCTGCGGTAACCCGCCCAGCCGACCGGTCAGTCCACGAGCACGCCGGGGTTGAGGATGCCCCGGGGGTCGAGGGCTCCCTTCGCGGCCCGCAGGGCGAGCGCGAAGGGCTCGGGGCGCTGGAGGTCGTAGCCCGGGCGGTGGTCGCGGCCGACGGCGTGGTGGTGGGTGATCGTGGCCCGGTGGCGGTGCAGGACCTCGCCCGCGACGGCCTTGAGGTCGTCCCAGAGCGCGACCTCGTCCCCGGCCCGCCCGGCGGCGAGCACGGTGAAATAGGGTGCCGCGCCATCCGGATACACGTGCGTCAGACGGCAGTTGACCATCCCCGGGTGCCCGGTGGCCTTGAGCGCCGCAGCGCCGACCTCGGTGCGCACCGCGTCGATCAGGCCGGGGATCCTGTCCCAGGTCGCCGCCGTTTCGAAGGTCTCCGCGACGGCGCCCATCCTGGCCAGGCCGTCCCGCAGGTACGGCATCCGCAGGAACGCCGAACGCCAGGCGCGCACGGCCGCGTCACCGCCGCCGGCCCCGGCGGCTCCGTCGCCCCCGCCGGCTCCCGAGCCGTCACCCCCGCCGGCCGGAGCCCCCGCCGGGCGGTCGGCCCCGTCGTACCGGCCGCCGTACGAGCGGGCCAGCCCGACGGCCCGTTCGAGCCGGGCGGTCACCGGCTCGTCCGCGGACTCGAAGCCCAGCACCAGCACGGCGCTGCCGTCCCGCGCCGCGCCGGACAGCGCGGCCTCACCGGCGTCCAGCAGACGGCAGTTGGCGGGGGCGAGGTCGGACTGCGCGATCGCGCGCACCGCCCGCAGCGCGTCGTGGAAACCGGTGAAGGCGACCGCGGCCGACGCCTTGTGGCGCGGGCGCTCCTGCAGCCGGACCCAGGCCTCGGTGATGACGCCGAGGGCCCCTTCGGAGCCCAGGAACAGGCGGTCGGGGGACGGGCCCGCCCCGGAGGCCGGCAGCCGCCAGGACGCGCTCGTACCGGCCGGGGTGACCACGCGCATCGACTGCACGAAGTCGTCGATGTGCGTGCGCCCGGTGGCGTAGTGGCCGCCGGCCCGCGTGGCGAGCCAGCCCCCGAGGGTGGAGAACTCGAAGCTCTGCGGGAAGTGCCGCAGGGTCAGGCCGTGGGGCCGCAGCTGGTCCTCCAGGCTCGGCCCCAGGGTGCCGGCCTGGATGCGCGCGGCCCGGCCCTCGGCGTCGACCTCCAGGACCCGGCCCATGGCGGTCAGGTCGAGGGACATCACCGCCCGGTGGGCGTCGCCGCGGTACTCCACGCCTCCGACGACCGAGGAGCCCCCGCCGTACGGGACCACGGCCACCTGCCGGTCCCCGGACCAGTCCAGCAGGTCGGCCACGCCCTGCTCGTCCACCGGCCGGGCGACGAGGTCGGGGATGCGGCCGGGGCGCCCGTGCAGCGCCCGTACGACGTCCCGGTACGCCTTCCCCATGGCGTGGGCGGCGCGGTCCGCGGGATCCGAGGTGACCAGGCGGGCGAGGCTCTCCGGGGGTTCGACGGCGGGACTCCCGATGCCCAGGTCGCGGACGCGGGGGACCGGGAGCGGGCGGCTGAGGGTGCCGGGGAGCAGGGCGCCCATCGCCGTGCACTCCGCGTCGTCGGGGTGCGCGTCCGCCCAGCCCCAGCCCCACCAGGAGCGGGTTCGGGTCGTCGGCTGCTCGGTGGTGCCGGCCATGGGTGCTCCAGGGGTCGAGGTAATTTACCTAGGGGTAAATTACCTACTGATAATATCGGCTCATGGCAACCCCACCGACCCCGCAGGCCTCCCCTTCGAAGGCCGGCACCAAGGGAGTCCCGCGGCACCGCCGCCGGCAGCAGATGCTGGAGGCCGCCACGGAGGAGTTCGGCGCCCACGGCTACGCGGCCGCCTCCCTGCCCGCCATCGCCGCGCGCGTCGGCGTCACCAAGACGCTGCTGCACCAGTACTTCGGGACCAAGGAGGAGCTGTACCTCGCCTGCCTGGTCCCCGTCGGGGACCGGCTCCTGGAGGGCATCCGCACGGCCATGGGCCCCGACGGCACCACGCCGCACACGCCGCTGCGCGTGCTCGACAGCATCTTCACCGCGCTGGAAGGGCGGCGGGAGGCGTGGTTCGTGCTGTACGACACCTCCCTGCCGCCCGGCGGCGAGGCCGCGCGCCGGGCCGCCGCCTACTGGACGGACATCGACAGGCTCGCCGCCGGCGGCACCGCCGAACTGCTGCGCGCGGCCGGATCCACCGACCCGCTCGACGCCGACGCGCTCAAGTACGTCTGGCGGGACCTGGTCGCCACCCTCGTCCGCTGGTGGGTCAAGCACCCGGAGCAGACCCCGGCGGCCATGACACGGCGCTGCGCCCGCCTCTTCGCGGCCGCCGCGACCCTCACCGGGGACGGCTCCACCGGATGACGGCTGCCGAACTGTGCTCCGCGCCGAACCGGGCCATGATGGCCGGAGGGCGGCGGTGCCTTCGTACGGCCGCCGCACCCGCGCAAGGCGGCACGTCCGATCCGGGAGGCGACTCGCACGCATGGACGAATCACGCAGTGCCTGGATCATGATCGGCGGGGTCGTCGCCGTCATCCTGCTGAACCTCCTGGCCATCGTCCTGATGAACACGCTCGGACGCTGACCGCCTGACGGCCCCGGGCCGTCCCTCCCGCCCGGCCTCCCGCGCCGCCTCCCGCGCGGCCTCCCGCCCGGCCTCCCGCCCGGCCTCCCGCCCGGCCTCCCGCCCGGCCTCCCGCGCCGCCTCCCGCGCCGCCTCCCGCGCCGCCTCCCGCGCCGCCGGGCCTCCTGCGCCGCCGGGCCGTCCCTCCCGCCGGGCCGTCCCTCCCGCCGGGCCTCCCGCGCCGCCGGGCCGTCCCTCATGCCGGGCCGTCCCTCCCGCCCGGCCTCCCGGGCCCCCCGGGCACCCCCCCCCCCCCGCCGCCCCCGCCCGGGCGC